>NZ_JBIQOC010000012.1:0-76403 GCF_044130295.1 Acinetobacter uliginosus
AGTGAACCACCTGATCCCTTCCCGAACTCAGAAGTGAAACCTCTTAGCGCTGATGGTAGTGTGGGATTACCCATGTGAGAGTAAGTCATCGCCAGCTCATTATTCCTTAAAAAGCCCCCTCTAATGAGGGGGCTTTTTTTATCGGTAAAGAAAAAGATGTAATTCAAAAAGAATAATTCAATTTTGCTTTTATTGATTCAAATTCAAAATTGTCAATTTAAGAATGGTTAAAAACTAAACCCAAGGGTCTAGGATTTTGGTCATTTTTAATACTTTAGTAGAGTGTTTACTCAAAAATGGCTGTGTTCAACTGAGTCAGTTACGAAAGCATGCTGCTATAAATCATTAAAAATAATAAAAAGATTACAGGTCATGTGCTGTGTCGTAGTAATCACAATGAATTAAAACTCACAGGAGGTGGGGATATGGCAATGAATACAGTCAATGTAAATGATGTTATTGATAAAGCTGAATTTAAGACCTTTCATTTTAAGGTCGTGTTTTTGTGTTTGGTAATTATTCTGTTTGATGGTTATGATTTGGCAATTAATGGAGTAACTTTACCACTATTAATGAAGGACTGGGGCCTCAGTGCTGTTCAAGCGGGAATGCTGGCCAGTACAGCTCTTGCAGGCATGATGTTTGGCGCGATGCTATTCGGTACTTTGGCGGATAAAATTGGCCGTAAAAAAGTGATCCTGACCTGCGTGGTGTTATTTAGTGGATTTACCTTTGCGGGTGGATTTGCTTCAAATCCAACAGAGTTTGGTGCTTTACGTTTCCTTGCAGGGTTGGGCATTGGCGGGGTATTACCCAACCTTGTTGCTTTAACTTCAGAATATGCTCCGCAGCGTTTAAGAGCAACACTGGTCACCACGATGTTTAGTGGCTATGCGGTAGGCGGTGTAATGGCAGCGCTATTTGGTGCCTGGTTTACTCCGAATTTTGGCTGGCAAATTATGTTCTTTATTGCAGGCGTACCATTATTGCTGTTACCGCTGATCTGGAAATTTCTGCCTGAATCGTTAACCTTTTTAGTCAAGGCTCAAAAGGATGAACATGCACGAAATATCTTGCAGCGTCTTAGCGCAAATTTAGTCTTGAATGCACAAACTAAATTTGAACTGAGTGAAGTTAAAATTTCTGAACCTGCTTTTGTCAGCAGCTTGTTTAAGCAGGGGCGTGCAGGCAGTACGCTGTTGTTCTGGCTTGCATTCTTTATGTGTCTGTTAACGCTATACGCGTTGGGCAGCTGGTTGCCAAAGCTGATGATGGCAGCAGGTTACTCAATGAATAACAGCTTGATGTTCCTACTTGCGATGAATATTGGTGCGGTAATCGGTACAGTTGGTGGCGGTATTCTTGCAGATAAATTCCATTTAAAACCAGTCATTATTACTTTATGTTTATCAGGTGCTGTGGCTTTATCTTTACTTGGCTTTAAATCTCCACAACCTGTGATTTATTTACTGGTTGCAGTTGCTGGTGCATCCGCGATTGGTTCACAAATTTTGCTTTATAGTTATGTCGCACAGTATTATCCGCTAACCGTACGTTCAACGGGTATTGGCTGGGCTTCTGCAGTTGGACGTACTGGTGCGATTATCGGACCAATCCTGATTGGAATGTTGCTGGGTATGGAATTGCCACATCAATTTAACTTTATGGCAGTCGGTTTACCGGTAATTGTTGTGGCACTTGCGGTAGCATTGATTGTTCGTCAAGACAAAGTGGTAAAAGCTGATCCATTAGCGGTGAAAAAACTGAACACTCTAAAAGCCCAATGATCGTATTGTGATCAGAATCTTTAAGCGTTAAATATTTCAAAAATATCTAAACCTCTTCAAATGAAGAGGTTTTTTTATGCTATTTCATAAAAGATTAAACCAATCAAAAAAATAATCGAGCTAGAAGGCCTGAATAGCCCAATTTAATTATAAAAATGATCATAAATTAATCTAATAATAATGTGATATATCAATCAAATAAATGTTATTTCAGTGATCATAGAAGAATATCAATTAGTCTTATTGTGCGTTAAATCCGGCTTGCGTATATTGCGTCGAATTAAATATTCAGCCGAATATTTAAAGGATGTTACGGACAAGTACTCATGGGAGATGAGAACGATGACAATGGAAACTGTAGATATAAATTCTGTAGTCGACAATGCGAAATTTACGCCTTTTCACTTCAATGTAGTTGCTTGGTGTTTACTGGTAATTTTATTTGATGGTTATGATTTGGCAATTAATGGTGTAACTTTACCACTATTAATGAAGGACTGGGGCCTCAGTGCCGTTCAAGCGGGAATGCTTGCCAGTACAGCTCTTGCAGGCATGATGTTTGGTGCGATGATCTTTGGTTCCCTGGCGGACAAGATTGGTCGTAAGAAAGTCATCATGATCTGTATTGTTTTATTCAGTGGTTTGACCTTTGCTGGTGGTTTTGCCTCGAATCCAACTGAATTTGGTATGTTACGCTTCCTTGCCGGTCTGGGTATTGGTGGTGTGATGCCGAACCTGGTGGCACTGACTTCTGAATATGCTCCACAAAAAATGCGCAGCACACTTGTGACCACCATGTTTAGCGGTTATGCGGTTGGTGGTGTGATGGCGGCATTATTAGGTTCATGGTTTACGCCTGATTTTGGTTGGCAAATCATGTTCTTTATTGCAGGTATTCCTTTATTTTTACTGCCTTTAATCTGGAAATTCTTGCCTGAATCTTTAGCGTTTATGGTAAAGCAAAACAAGCAGGCTGAAGCACGTCGTATTGTGCGTCGCTTGTCGCCAAATACCAAGGTTACGGATCAAACCACATTTACTTTGCCACAGGAAAGTGTACCTGAAGCGGCAAACGTAGTGAGCCTGTTCCGTCGTGGCCGTGCAACCAATACCTTATTGTTCTGGGTTGCGTTCTTCACCTGCTTACTGACCATGTATGCCTTGAGCAGCTGGTTACCAAAGCTGATGATGGCGGCAGGTTACTCAATGGATAACAGCCTGATGTTCATGATGGTGATGAATGTCGGTGCAGTTGTCGGTATTGTGGGTGGCGGTATTCTTGCAGACCGTTTCCACTTGAAACCTGTATTGATGGTCCTCGGTATGATGGGTGCGGTTGTGATGAGCTCAATGGGCTTTGCGTCTAACCAATTCCTGCTTTACATCTTGGTGTTCCTGGCGGGTGCAGCATCGATTGGTTCGCAAATGTTGCTGTATAGCTATGTTGCGCAGTTCTACCCACTTGCGGTACGTTCTACCGGTATTGGCTGGTCGTCTGCGATTGGTCGTATGGGTGCGATTGTAGGACCGATCCTGATTGGTGGCTTACTCGGTATGAACTTACCGGCACATTTCAACTTTATTGCAGTCGGTTTACCGGTGCTAATTACTGCGATTGCAGTGGCATTGATTATGCATGACGATGAGTCTGAAAAGATTGGTTCAGCTGAACCGGCAGTGTCTAAAGCTTAAAAGTTAAGTTTAAAAAGAAGCCTCCGAAAGGAGGCTTTTCTTTTGAGTGTTTACAGTTTAATTTTATAAAAAAGACAATGTATTTTTATGACAACATCCATTTTAATTAGTATTTTCTCAGTCATCATTTCCTTACTATCTTTATCATTTGCTGTCTATGCATGGAGAAATGCCAATAGACCTTTGCTTACAGCAAGGGTGACAACACATGATGGGGACAATAATGGAATCGCGTTAAATTTGTTAGTCGAAAATACTGGGAATCGACCTGCAAAAGATATTTCTTTTATTGTAAAAAAAGAAGATGTAATAAATGCTTCTTTGAGTCGAGATATACCTCCTGATGCATTAAGATGTTTTTTTAATGATATTTCAGTACCTGTCTTAGCCAATAACAGAGTCATTACGAATGCCTTTTGGCATTTGGGGCATAATAATTCATGGATACCTAATGCTAGATTTCCTATTCTAATTATTTATCAAGATTTAGATGGACGGAAATATAAGGCAAAAATGGATTTATATTTGGCTGATGATGCAGGTTTTGCACAAACTTATTGGAACTAGTAGTTACTTCTGAACATAAAAAGGCGTATCAAAATGCAATTTAATTCTATCTCTCCAATCCCTGAAGATGATGACGAACTGCATCTTCCTGAACTGGTGTATTGGGCATCTCTTGGTGATATTGATCAGATTGAGCAGGCTTTGCAAGAAGGCCTGGACGTCAACTCTGCGGATGAAGAAGGCTATAGCGCCTTACAGGCAGCAGCTGAAAATGATCATTTAGAAGTCGTTAAACTATTGATCAGTAAAGGTGCAGATATTGATCATCGCAGTACCTATACGGCTTTAGAGCTTGCTGAAATGGCAGGCAATAAAGAAGTCGTAGCTTACCTTAAAAGCTTAAAAGGATTATCTTGATAAAAAAGAAGCCCCATCATCCTGATAGGGCTTCTTTATATGGGTTGCCTAGGTATAACTGCTGTCGTACCTCACATCCTGATGCTCAAACTTTATTATTGTTGTTTTCTGTTTGGGAAACGTCCTGTTTCCTTATGAATTTAGAATAAGACATTTATCTTGAGGCAGATAGAGGCCAATAGAACCATTTTGTGTACGCTATGTCTTACATAACCCACCAGACCAAATGAAAGTTTGTTACCAATAAAAAATAGTGATTTTCAATATTGTACTTAGAATAAAACGGGTGAGCTCTTTGAATGGCAGAGGATAATCAGAATGAAAATATTCCGACAGCATATGCTGAGCACCATCATATTGATCAGTACATCAGGTTTAACCGCATGCAATGCACAAACTGACGCTGTAAGTCCGGCATCCAAGTCAGCCGCAGAAACTGCAACTTCCAAACCTTCTTCAGGTTCAGTCAATCAAAGGTATAAACTGACGCGCATCGCAGAATTTAATGAACCCTGGGCCATGACAGGGCTGAAGGATGGCCGTTTACTGGTCACTGAAAGAAAGGGAAAGTTACAGCTATTTGACCCCAAAACCAGACAAAAAGTTGAAGTCAAAGGCCTACCTAAAGTGGCCTATGGCGGGCAAGGCGGCTTGGGCGATATCGCCTTGCATCCACAATTTGAACAGAACCATATCATTTACTTCAGTTATGCCGAAGCAGGACAGGGGGGCTACGGGGCTGTGGTGGCACGTGGTGAATTAGATTTATCTAATAGTCAGCAACCGCAAGTTAAAAATTTAAAAACCATATGGAAACAGGTACCTAAAGTACCAGGACAGGGACATTATGCCCATCGGCTCCTGTTTGGTCAGGATGGAAAGTTATGGATTAGCTCGGGTGAACGCCAGAAGTTTGATCCTGCGCAAAATATGCAATCCAATTTAGGCAAAATATTGCGTTTAAATGAGGATGGCACACCTGCCTCAGGTAATCCGTTTAGCGATCAGGGCGAGATTGCAAAACAAGTCTGGTCGTTGGGGCATCGTAATCCATTAGGCATTGCATTTGATGTGCAAGGAAAACTTTGGGTGGCGGAAATGGGACCGAAAGGCGGGGATGAACTGAATCTGATTGTAAAAGGTGAAAATTACGGCTATCCGCTGGTTTCAAATGGCGATCATTATGATGGCAGAGATATTCCTGACCATCATACCCGTCCTGAATTTAAAGCACCTGAAATCAGCTGGACACCTGTCATTTCCCCATCCAGCCTGATTTTTTATAACGGTTCCCAATTTCCAGCATGGAAAAATAAGGCCCTGATTGGTGGCTTGTCTTCCAAAGCGATTGTGGTAGTAGATACGGCGATGAAACCTGTGACTGAAGTACAGCGCGTGGATATGAAGCAACGTATCCGTGATTTGCTGGAAGCCCCGGATGGTTCAATTTGGGTGCTGGAAGATGGTAACAATGCCAGACTGCTGAAAATGACTGCGAAATAAGGTGATTAATAGATATCTTTCATAAATCAAAAATATGTTCAATCTTAATTTTTTTAATTCAGCACAGCCTCATTTGATGGATTTCATTTTGATGCCTTTGCGTAGGCAATATTGAATCAGGCTGCGTAATGTTCATCCGTATTAAACGGATTGGCCTGAATCTGGATTAGTTTACGGTTGCCTTGTTTGCCATTCATGCCCCAATCGGCAATCCTGATATTAACCACAAGGGTGACATCACCTTTCTGTCATTGTAGTCACAGGACATCACGTTAGGTACATGGCATCAAAAAAGGTCTGCTTGTCTTGAGCGTTCCATTTTATTATTTTGTTGAGGATGGCTGGAATAATTCTGAGGGTTATTCTAATGATTCCTCATTTTTCTATGCTTGTGATTATAGAGTTTGAAGTTTCAATAGCATGTAAACTTTAATCGTCTAAGTTGAAGGTTTCGCTAAATACTCAGCCCGATCAGCATCATGCATAAAGAAAAAACCCCGACATCCTGTCGAGGTTTTTTATATTCTTTCTAAGGTATAACTCCTGTCGTACCTTGCAGCATCCTGCTGTTATATCACTTATCTTTCTAGTTGTAAGTTTAGAGACTTCCTGTCTCGGTATGAGTTAAATATATCGTGAAAGATAATGTGTGAAAAGTAGATATATTCTTCAACTCTTGTAAGCTTAAACGTACAACGATTTTCTAGGTATCAAGTGCTTACGTATTGAATCAGTTTATCCAGTACACTTTTTAAAGCTTTTTCATCAAACTCATTCGGTTCAAATTCTTCGGTTTTATTACGTGAAAAAATATCGCGAATTTCAATCACTGCATTACTGTCCACTAAGCCAAGTTGCGTTCCGACCTGGCGAATCTGGTCGATGGAACGGGAGCCATTGGTTGCACCATAGCCAATATAGGCAGCCGGTTTACCTTGCCATTCCTTACCGACGTAATCGAGGGCATTTTTAAGCGCCGGGCTATAACCATGATTATATTCAGGACTGATAAAAATAAAGGCATCGCCCGAAGCAACCTTGTCTGCCCAGTCCTGCTGTTTGGGTTGATCATAAATGCCGGTCAAGGGAGGATGGCTGCCGGCAAAAATTGGCAGATTCCATTCTTTTAAATCAACCAGTTCTGCCTGAACCGTACTCAAATTGGCCTGATCAATACTGCGCTTGACCCAACGTGCCACTTTAATGGCAGTCCGACCTTCACGCACGCTACCCACGACAATATATATTTTCATGTATAGATCCTAGATTTTTTGAATTGTCATCTTTAACTTATTATGAATATTATTTATTGAATATTAAGGATTTGTATCTTTAACTATCGCTGTAAGCAGAAAATAAAAAAGCTCCCGAAGGAGCTTTTAAAAAATCATGCGTTAGATGATCTTTTACATCAGTTTAATAGCTTGCTGACCAGCAGGGGTCACTTTAAAGATTTCCACTTCAAAGGTAATGTCCTTGCCTGCAAGCGGGTGATTAAAATCAATTTCAGTAATATCTTCACCGACTGATTTCACCACACCAAATAGACTTTGCTTGGCTTTATCTTCAAATTCAATCATATGACCCACAACAGGAGGCTGTTCGAATTTAACGGTGTCAAACTTTTGTACGTTTTCAGCATTCCATGGACCAAAAGCTTCTTCTGGTGGAAGACTCACGGTACGACGGTCCCCGGCACGTAGACCAAACAGGGCTTTTTCGAAACCCGGCAATAAACTGCCATCACCCATTACCAGGCTGACAGGCGTTTCACGACTACGGGTGTTGTCAATTTCCACACCATTTTCAATGGCGACCGAAAAATGCAGCTCGACTTTAGAGCCTTCTGCAATTCGGGTTTCTTCATTTGGATTAATAAAATCAGTCATTTTGTTGCGCTTCCGCACGTTGAATACGGTGTTTTTCCAGGAAAAACGTATCGATCAGGAGCAAGATAGTCCCCACGGTAATGGCACTATCGGCAATATTAAAAGCAGGAAAGTGGCTGTTATTGTAGTAAACGTGAATAAAATCGACCACATAACCCAAGGTTACCCGGTCAATCAGGTTACCGATGGCGCCACCCAGAATCAGGGCAATCGCCATAGGTAAAATCACAATTTTTTTTGGCATACGCATCAGCCAAAATACAAAAATTACAGACACTAATGCTGCCAGTGAAGTAAAGAAATAGCGTTGCCATCCACCGGCATCGGACAGGAAACTAAAGGCTGCGCCATAGTTATGTAGCAATGTCCAGTTTAAAAAGGGCAGTACAGGGACCGGATCTGCATAATTCAGATGCGTCGTTGCAAACCATTTGGTCCATTGATCCAGAATAATTGCCACAATGGATAATCCGACCCACACCAGATTGTGCGGGTAGAACTGGAATAAGCCCTTTTTATTTTGCGGATTAGGCATACTTTCTCTCTTCGCCTTGACCTGTAGGAAGGTTAATAATACAGCGAGAACAAAGGCCTGGATGTTCATGATGTGTATTCACATCAGGCAGTACATGCCAGCAGCGTGCACATTTCTCACCATCGGCTGCAGAGACTTTGACGCGTAAACCTTCCAGATCAGTGGCTTCACCTTGCGCTGCATCAAAGGCATTTACAGTAACTTGAGAGGTGATCAGGACAAAACGTAATTCGTCACCTAACTGATCCAGTACCGTTTTCAATTCAGCATTCGCCCAAAGTTCAACTTTGGCAGACAGGTTAGAACCAATCAGTTTGGCATTACGTGCTGCTTCAATTTGCTTGTTGACTGCAGATTTAACGCTAATTAAAGTCTGCCAGTCAGCTTCTGAAACCAGGTTGGCTGTTGAAGCGACTGGAATGTCATACCACTCGGCAGTGAACACGTATTTCTCGCTTTGACCTGGAATTAAAGGCCAAGCTTCTTGAGCAGTAAAGCTCAAGATCGGTGCCATCCAGCGAACAAAGGCTTGTACCAGGTGATACAAGGCAGTTTGTGCAGAATGACGGGCTTGTGAATCCGCTTTGGTGGTGTACTGACGGTCTTTGATGATGTCGAGATAGAAACCACCCAAGTCATTGATACAGAAGTTAGTCAAGGCATTTGTGACGATATGGAAGTTCATATCTTCATACGCTTGCTGAATGGTTTTTTGTACGTCCGCAGCACGTTGCAGGATGTATTGATCCAGCGCGATCAATTGATCGACTGGCAAAGCATCCGTTGCAGGCTGGAAGCCATTCAGGTTGGCCAGCAAGAAACGTAGCGTGTTACGGATACGGCGGTAACCATCCGATGCACGGCTAAAGATTTCTTTACCGGCAGTCATTTCATAACGGTAGTCGGCAGATGCAATCCAGAAACGTAGACCATCGGCACCCATGTCTTTAATGATGTCTTGCGGGGTAATGATGTTACCCAGTGATTTAGACATCTTGCGGCCTTTTTCATCGACTACGAAGCCATGAGTCAACAATCCTTTATACGGTGCGCGCTCGTTAATCGCAATTGAAGTCAACAATGAAGACTGGAACCAGCCACGGTGCTGGTCTGAACCTTCAAGGTACAAATCAGCAGGGTCTTGCAGTTCTTCACGTTCACGTAATACCGCGTAGTGCGTTGTACCTGAGTCGAACCACACGTCTAGCGTATCGCGTACCGCATTGTAGTGTTCAGCATCATCACCGATGAAGTCTTTCGCTTCACGGTTGTACCAGCCATCAATGCCTTCCTGTTCGATCAGCTTCGCAACTTCTTCGATCAGTTCAGGGGTACGCGGATGCAATTCGTTGGTGTCTTTATGCACGAAGAACGGAATTGGCACGCCCCAGGTACGTTGACGCGAGATACACCAGTCCGGACGGCCTTCAATCATCGCCTGGATACGGTTTTTACCCCAATCCGGTACGAAGCTGATGTCATTTTCAATGGCATTCAAAGCACCTTGGCGTAAGCCTTTGGCATCCATGCTGATGAACCATTGTGGGGTAGCACGGAAGATAATCGGGGTTTTATGACGCCAACAGTGTGGGTAGCTATGCTTGATTGGGTGATGCGCCCAAAGTTTGCCCGCTTCACTTAATGCTTCAATGATTTTTGGATTGGCTTTATAAATGTGTTCACCGGCAAAAATAGGTGAAGTTGGCAGGTAAACACCATTACCACCGACCGGATTATCGACTTTTAGGTTGTATAATAGGCCGACTTTATAGTCGTCCACACCGTGGCCTGGCGCGGTATGTACTGCCCCTGTACCACTGGTTGCAATGACGTGTTCACCCAGGATGACCGGTACTTGACGATCAGCGATTAACGGATGTTGCAGTTGCAGGTTTTCAAGTTTTGCGCCGGTAAAATCGGCAATCACTTCAACAGTGCTAAAGCCATAACGTTCAGTCGCAGATTCAACCAGATCTTTGGCCAAGATAAAGTTTTGCGGTTGTTTATCTTCACCACGTGCTTTGACCAATTGATATTCAATTTCAGCATGCAGGGCAACGGCCTGGTTGGCAGGTAATGTCCAAGGTGTTGTGGTCCAGATCACGATGTCAGTGCAGTCAGTTACTTGAACGCCTAAACGTGCAGATAGGTCTGCTAAATCAACCACGCTGAAACCGACGTCAATCGCGTCTGATTTTTTGTCTTCATATTCAACTTCAGCTTCAGCCAATGCCGAACCACAGTCCAGACACCAGTTCACCGGTTTTAAACCCGGTTCGATATGGCCTGCTTTGGCAATTGCACCTAATGAACGCACGATGTCGGCTTCTTGTTTGAAGTTCATGGTGAGGTAGGGGTTATCCCAGTCACCGAACACGCCCATACGCACGAAGTCTTTTTTCTGTAATTCAACCTGGGTGTAGGCATACTCACGGCAGTGCTTGCGGAAAGTGGCGGCATCGACTTTCACGCCGACTTTGCCGACTTTTTCTTCAACTTTCAGTTCAATAGGCAGACCGTGACAGTCCCAACCCGGAACATAAGGGGCATCATAACCATCCATCACGCGGCTTTTGATGATGATGTCTTTAAGGACTTTGTTGACGGCATGGCCTAAATGGATTTGACCGTTTGCGTACGGAGGGCCATCATGAAGCACATATTTTTTCTTGCCAATACGCGATGCACGAATCTGCTGATAAATGTTGTCGGCATACCACTCTTCTAACCATTTTGCTTCACGTACTGCCAGATTTGCTTTCATTGCAAATTCAGTACCTGGGAGGTTTAGCGTGGCTTTATAATCCACTGCATTTTCAGGAGTTTGCTTATCGCTCATGCAAGTTGTCTTCCAATTTAATCAGTCTGAGGCTGACGCGTTTTACAATAAAAAATCTGGGATTTAAAAGGGAAAATGCGGCGTGTTTTGTCGAAACTCAAGCAGTTTCTCAACATCGTCATCAATTCCGGCTTTTAATGCTTCAAGCGAAGGGTAGTCCTTTTCGCCATGTAAATAGTTCAAGAATGTCACCCGCATTAACAGGCCATACAGATTAGCAGAAACATCAGGAAAATGTACTTCTAATCGCCATTCCGGATGGACTTGTTTGATGGCCGGTCGGGTACCGACATGTCCGGCACCGAACAGGGCGGTAGGTTCATAGCCTGCAATGCCTGATTTTTCAGGATTGTCGGCTTTCACTTTATCTTTTAACGATAGGGTTTCACACATCACCTCTACGCCGTAAATGCCTTTCAAGCACGGTTTATGACGGTTTAGCGCGACATTAATGGTTGGAAAATCAAGGGTTCGTCCAATCTGGTCACCGTATTGTACCCGACCGGTGATGCTATAGGGACGGCCAAGTAATTTGGCAGCAAGGGCTAAATCGCCTGCTTGCAAGGTCTGGCGAATACGGGTCGAACTGACGCGTTCACCATCCAGTGCAACCGTAGTTAAGTTGGTGACCTGAAAACCATAGGCTGTTAAAAATTCACTATTGCCCTGACGGTTTTTGCCAAAGTGGAAGTCATCGCCCAGAACCAGATGTTCTGCATTAAGTTTTACTTTTAACAGTTCAGCAAAGCTTTCAGCATTTAGACTGCGGAAATGGTTATCAAATTTTGCAACG
Source organism: Acinetobacter uliginosus (assembly GCF_044130295.1). Lineage (NCBI taxonomy): Bacteria > Pseudomonadati > Pseudomonadota > Gammaproteobacteria > Moraxellales > Moraxellaceae > Acinetobacter > Acinetobacter uliginosus. The sequence continues at coordinate 11,963 of NZ_JBIQOC010000012.1, forward strand.
GCAATGTAGTCCACGCCCAGTTTAGTCAGATATTCCACTTTTTCACGCAGTGAGGTAATACGTGGAGGAGCATCATAACCCTTAAAAAACTCCAGAGGTTGCGGCTCAAAAATCATCACCAGCGTTTTTAAATTTTCTGCGGCTGCCAGCTGTTTTAACTGGCTAATCATTGCCTGATGGCCCAAATGTACACCGTCAAAATTACCAATGGTTACGGCCGTTTTTGGCAATTGAAAATTGGGCGCTAAAGCATTCAGGCGGAGCAGCTTCATGGGCGAATCAATAAGTGAAAAGTTATCAGGGCTATATATTGCCATAATCTTACGCGTTCGTCTTGTTGTTGTGTTTTCATACAAAAAAATATTAAATTTCTTGCAAAAATAGTATTTGAAAAAATCTGCATCCAGAAGATTCATTGCATGGAATGGCTTCGAAATCGGTGATGACAAGAAAAATAAATTTAAATATTCAAGTGAATCGGGGGATCAAATTTTTGTACGGGAACGTGCTTATGATTTTAAATTTGCACTTAATTGGTAATTCTTTTCTAATGTGCACAATTTTAAATTTGCGCATCGATAAGGTTTTGCTATGTCTGATCTGGCTTTAATTATGGCTTTGCCCAGTGAATCTAAAGGTCTGTTTGAACAGGCAGGTATCGAAGTCCATTACAGCGGTATAGGCAAAGTCAATGCGGCATTTAAAGCCTTCGAGGTGATTCACAAGACTGGTTGCAAGACCCTGCTCAATTTGGGTACCGCCGGAAGTTCGCATTTTAATGCGCATGAACTGGTAGAAGTCAGCACCTTTGTGCAACGGGACATGGATGTATCCCCGCTTGGTTTTGCAGTCGGGGTTACGCCTATGGATGAGGATCATCCGGCAGAAATTCATTTGCAGTCCTATTTTCAGCATTTGCCTCAGGGTATCTGCGGAACAGGGGACAGCTTTGAAACAGGCTTACCCAAAGTACCATGCCATCTGGTCGATATGGAAGGCTATGCCATGGCCAAAGTCTGTAAAAAACTGGGGGTAAGATTCGTTTCTGTAAAATATATTACCGATGGGGCCAATGAAACTGCGCATCTGGATTGGGAAGAAAATTTATTGTTGGGTGCGAAAAAACTGTCAGAATTATATCAAACGATAAAATAAGATGGGTAACAGTAGTAATTTGGCGACCATAGAAGGCTATGGTCGTATGCCAAAATTATCCTTGAGGATAATTTAACAGTTATGAACGAGGAATGACGCCATATAACATCATATGTACAGTATGTTGAATACAACGTTGTTGCATACTGCGGTTGCGTAAGGTTTTACCCGTGACCATTTCCATTTGCGTGGCAAAATCTGCATAGTTTTGCGTCAATGCCCAAATATTCAAAATCAGCAGTTCAGGATCAATTTCTTTGGCAATTTTCCCCTGTTCCTGCCATACGCTAATCACTTTAGCCTTGCGCTTAAACAGTTTCTTTAAAGGACCTTTTAGAATTGGCAAAATATGGGGTGCACCTTGGATCACTTCCAGCGCAAACAGGCGGGATGCTTTCGGTTGAGTACGTGACACTTCAATTTTTTGCAATAAATAATTGGTAATCGCTTCTTCAGGTTCCAACTCTGATTCCAGCATTTGCAGTGGCGCAAGCCATTTCTGTAGAACGGTGGTGAGCACTTCTACATATAAAGCTTCTTTATTTTCATAATAATAGAAAATATTCGATTTATGCATTTCAGCAATCTGAGCAATCTCGTCTAAGCTTGCCCCATTAAAACCGTAAAGGGAAAATACATCGAGTGCAGCATTTAGCAATTGATGTCTTTTTTGTGTACTCTTTTTTTGTTCCATTGGCAAATTTAAAAAAATTAAAGGGGAAAGGCAAATTGTACGGCAAATCGACAGATTTGTGCATTACTAAAAATTGCATTTTTATCATAATTGATAGTTTATTCTGTAGGTTAGCTATTTAATGAGTTAAAAATCCTATAGAACCTACCGATAGGCAATGATTGCATTTCTTATATAAATGATTAAATGGGATTGATTTTTTTGGTAAATGATACGACTGGTTTTTTGTGTTTAGATTTGGTGCAGTTTTAAAAAAACTAAAGAGTATGTTTAAGCTGGACTAAAAGATGCATAAACCGAGGAAGGATAACGGATCGTTTAGATTCGTTATCGCCGTGTTGCATGCTCAGGTTGCCAATACAGCCTTTAATACTTGCTGTTCCAGCTCGGTAAATGAGTAATCTTTTTTACGTGGTCGAGGCAAATCCACTTTAAACTGCTGGGCAATGTGCCCCTTATCTAACAGGATAATCCGGTCGGCCAGTTGTACGGCTTCACTGACATCATGAGTGACTAAAATGGCGGTAAAGCCCTGTTCAGTCCAGAGTTTTTCAATCAGGTTCTGCATGTCCAAACGGGTGAGTGCATCCAGCGCACCTAAAGGCTCATCAAGCAGCAAAATGCGAGGTTTATGCGATAAGGCTCGGGCCAGTGCAGTACGCTGACGCTGACCGCCTGAAAGTTGTGATGGCCAGAGTCCGGCCTTTTCTTTCAAGCCGACTTTTTCCAGTAGTGCAGAAGCGTTGGCTTGCTGTTCTTTGGCTAAACCCAATTGTACATTTTGCTCAATGCTACGCCACGGCAACAGTCGTGGGTCCTGGAACATGACCCGAATGTCATCGCTGGTGATGCCTTCGCGAATATGACGTGCTGATTTAAACTTGATTTCGCCATAGCTCGGTTGTTCCAGATCGGCAATCAGACGCAGCAGGGTACTTTTACCGCAGCCACTGCGTCCGACAATGGCCAGGAATTCACCCGGTTGAATGTGCAGGTCCAGATCTTCCAGAACTTTCACTTCGCCATAGAATTTGTGCAGCTGTTCGATCAGAATTTCTGCACCCACCACAGCGTTAGGATTGATATCTGTAGGGTCAGGTTGTTGCGATATTGAGCGTTCTTCAGATACATGACGCCCGATGCTTAAATCAGTCATGTCTTATTCCTTATTTTTGATAGCCAGCGTGCCAACGCAGCAGGTATTTTTCTAAAACGACGGCCAATACATCCGCCAGTTTGCCCAGCAGGGCATACAGTAAAATCCCTACCAAGACCACGTCAGTTTGTAAAAACTCACGCGCATTCATGGTCATATAACCAATACCGGATTGTGCGGAAATGGTTTCGGCCACAATCAGCAGTACCCAGACCAGACCCAGTGCAAAGCGTAAACCGACCAGAATCGAAGGCATCGCACCCGGTAAAATAATTTCTTTGTATAACTGCCAGCGCGTTAAGCCGTAACTTTTACCCATTTCGATCAGCTGCGGATCGACTGAACGAATGCCGTGATAGGTATTGATATAGAGTGGGAAAAATACCCCTACAGCCACAAGAAACAGCTTGGCAGATTCATCAATCCCGAACCATAAAATCACCAAAGGGATTAAGGCTAAAGCCGGAATATTACGGATCATCTGTAACGTGGTATCCAGCAGAGTCGATGCCGTCTTCGAAGAGCCATTGAGCAGGCCGAGTAATAAACCCAAACCACCACCGACCAATAAACCGAGCAGGGCACGTCCGGCACTCACCTTTACGTGTTGCCAAAGTTCACCACTGATCAGCAGCTGCCAGAATGCAGCTACGACCGCCGTCGGTGCAGGTAGAATACGGCTTTCCAATAGCCCGGTACTGGAGGCAATTTGCCAGATGACAATCAGTGCAATCGGGAACAACCAGGGCAGCAAACGCTGCCCAAATTGTGTTCCACGTGAAACCTTGGGTTTCTCCAAGGCTCCCGCAGAAATGCTTTTGCTCATTAAGCCGGCTCCTGATGTTTCACTTCCTTCTTGGCCTCATCAGCAACATAGTTATTTGCTACGATTTCACCAAAAGGACCGGTCAAGTTCGGTTGAGCCAGTTTCTTGCGGGTTTCTAAAGGCAACAGCGGGAACACCAGTTCGGCAAAACGAATAGACTCTTCCAGATGCGGGTAGCCTGAGAAAATAAAAGTATCAATACCCAAGTCCGCATATTCCTGAATGCGTGCAGCAACCGTTTCAGGGTCACCCACCAATGCTGTACCTGCACCGCCACGAACCAGGCCTACACCTGCCCAAAGGTTTGGAGATACTTCAAGTTTAGTACGGTCACCGTTGTGCAGTTCAGCCATACGGCGTTGGCCGACTGAATCCATCTGCTTGAATTTTTGTTGTGCAGCAGCAATGGTTGCATCATCCACATACTGAATCAGCTCTTCAGCAGCAGCCCATGCCTGTTCATTGGTTTCACGCACAATCACGTGTAAACGGATACCGTAACTTAAACTACGGCCTTTGGCGGCAGCTTTGGCTCTGACATTTTCAATTTTTTCTTTTACTGCTGCCGGTGGTTCGCCCCAAGTCAGGTAAGTATCGACCTGGTCGGTGGCCAATTCCACGGCTGCATCGGAAGAACCGCCAAACCAAAGTGGCGGGTAAGGTTGTTGTATTGGCGGATAAAGCAGTTTTGCGTCATCGACACTTAAGTGTTCACCGTGGAAAGTGAAACTTTCACCAGTATGTGAATGTTTTAAAATTTCACGCCAGATGGTGGTGTATTCAGCCGCCGTTTTATAGCGCGTCGCGTGATCTTCATACACGCCGTCACCTTTAAGCTCTTGCTCATCACCACCGGTGACCAGGTTCAGCCGAACGCGACCGCCAGACAAACGGTCAAAAGTTGCTGCCATACGTGCAGCCAGTGCCGGTGTGGTAACGCCTGGACGTAATGCCACCAGGAATTTCAAATTTTTAGTGGCATCAATCAGGCTGGCAGCGGTAATCCATGGATCTTCACATGAACGGCCGGTTGGAATGAGTACGCCTTCATAACCCAGGTTATCTACCGCGACGGCAATCTGTTTCATATAAGCATGATCGACCTGACGGGCGCCTTTGCTTGTGCCTAAATAACGACTGTCACCATGCGTAGGAATAAACCAGAAAATTTTCATTGCATTGATCCTTAGATTATTTGCCTGCCCAAACGGCTTGCTGAATATTGATAGATTTCGGAATGATCTTGAGTTCGCTAAAACGGTTGGCGAGCTCTTGCTGATCAGCAATCACTTTTTTGCTGAGCAGAGCAGCACCAGACGGGTTAGGACGACGCTGGATAAAAGTCTGGCTGACAATCGGTTTCAGACCGGTGCTTTGAGCAAACAGGCTTGCAGTCGCAGCCTTGTTGCTTTGTACCCATTTATCGGCAACATTAAGCTGCTTGATAATGCCTTTAAGTGCCTGAGGATGATTCTTAACCAAATCATTTGAAGCCAGATAGAAGGTGTAATTTGGACTTAAGCCTTTCCCTGTGGTCAGTACCTTGGCCTTATCTTCCAGTTGTGCCGCAGCATAGTACGGGTCCCAAATGGCCCAGGCATCAATCGCACCTTTCTGGAAAGCCGCACGGGCATCAGCCGGACTGAGCCAGATCGGTTGAACATCTGTCCATTGCAAACCGGCCTTACGTACTGCCTGCACCAATAGATAATGTGAGCTTGAACCGCGGTGAACCCCAATACGTTTGCCCTTCAACTGGCGGAGCTGGGTAATTTTGGAGTTGCTTGGCACCAAAATGGCAGAAGCCAAAGGTTTTGCCGTTTCATAAGCAAAATAATGCAGTGGCTTGTTGCCTGCCTGAGCATAGACAGGCGGCGTATCGCCGGTTGAACCGATATCTACAGAACCGACGGCTAGGGCCTCTAAAATTTGTGGACCGCCCGGAAATTCATTCCAGCTGATTTTGGCGTTGGGAAATTCCTGTTCAAATAACTTTTGCTGTTGTGCAATCACCAGATTGACAGAAGATTTTTGATAGCCGACACGAAGCTGTTTCACTGAAGGATCAACAGCCCAGGCGGCACCTGAACCCAACATCGAACAAGCAATTAACATGGCATTCATGCCATGACTGGAGGTCTTGAACCATGTGGCTGCTTTGTTGTGTAGCTGATGCTGAGTCATGTTAAATCCCCTAGGTTTTATTTATGATTTACTTCGCCAAAATCGCGGATTGAATATTGAGTTTGTTTGGAATCAGTTTCTGCTGATAAAAGGCATCGGCAACATATTGCTGCTTTTGCACCACCTCATTAGAAATCGGTTGTACCCCAAAGCCCATGCGGGAAATGGACGTTTTCAGGATATCTTTAGACAGTCCTGTTGGTTTTTCCAGCAGCTTGGCGGCTTCGTCCTGATGCTGGGATACCCATTGTGTGGTGGTGTTGAGTTCATTCACCACCGCTTTCAGCACATCTGGATGCTGCTCGGCAAATTTGCGGTCAGCCAGATAAAACTGATGGTTACTGACCAGGTTTTCACCTGTGGCAATGACACGAGCACCAATCTGCTTTTCTGCAGCCGCAAAGAACGGGTCCCAAATCACCCAGGCATCGACTGCACCTTTCTCAAAGGCTGCGCGTGCGTCCGAAGGCGGCAAGTACACCACCTGAATGTCATTTAGGGTGAGCTTGTTGGCTTGTAACACTTTTAACAGTAGATAATGAACATTCGAGCCTTTATTGAGTGCAACACGTTTGCCTTTTAAATCCTGGATGCTATGAATGGCTGAATCTTTTTGCACAATCAAGGCTTCAGCTTTAGGTGCTTCCGGCTGGTTGGCGATATAAACCAGATTTGAATTGGCAGCCTGTGCGAAAATAGGCGGCGCTTCACCTGCTTCACCTAATACAACACTGCCGACATTTAAGCCTTCAAGCAATTGAGGACCGGCTGGGAATTCTACCCATTTCACATTGACGCCCTGATCTTTCAACGCCGTTTCTAAAGTGCCACGTTCTTTAATAATCGGTAACAAGCCATACTTTTGAAAGCCGATATTTAACGTGACTGTTTCAGCTTCTTTTTTTCCGCAACCTGACATCATCATTGCGCCAGCAACTACTGAAGAAAGGACCAGTGATTTCGCCCAGAATTTTGCTTGAATGGCGCTCATGTATGTGTGCTCCGCAATAAGGAAGTGTTGAATATTGAACACATACGCTAAAGCCTTTTCTTTTTCGAAAAAAATAAGAAAAGATAAATTTCTAATGAGGAAAAAAGATAAATAAAAAAAAGAAAAACTTATGCAGAAATGTGATTTATCAGGACAATTCAATATCCAGTTTTATTTAATTAAGATATTGATATTAAATAATTTAAATTCTAAATCTTATGCGGGTATAACGTTATTTAAATACAGCATAAGAAAATCGTCAAAAATTTCGCAAAAGCATAGATAAAGATATAAAAAATAAAGCTATAGCAGGCATAAAAAAAGCCACTTCAAGTGCACTGCTGTCCCATAATTTGAATTTTATTTTAATACTGAACCACCATGATGATTTGTTATCTTTAAATATTTGATATTTATATTTTTCATAGCCTTGTCTTTTCTTTAAAAGTTTAAGTGGCTCTGTGTAGGCTAAACCCTACTTTTGACAGACCAAAAGTAGACAAAAGTCTTTATTCCCCATACACGACATCCTGTCGTGATGGGGAATGTGTGGCATCCCTGCCACACTCGCGAATCTAATACATGGACTTCAACTATGGGACCGTAGTGACTTAAAGTGACTTTTTAAAGACCAGAGAATTACGTTGATAGTTGTACAGCGCCTGACGGGCATTGGGCAGGTCATCCACACTGGCCGCTTCAAAACCATGTTCGACAAACCAGTGTGCAGTACGTGTGGTCAGTACAAACAGCTGCTGAATGCCCAGGCTTTTGGCCTTGTCTTCCAGGTAATGCAGAATCTGGCTGCCGCGGTTGGACTTGCGATAGGTTGGATCGACCGCGACACAGGCAATCTCCGCCGATTTAATTTCATTGGCTGAGGTTGGAATAGGATACAGCGCGGCGCAGGCCAGAATCATTCCGTCCCGTTCAATCACGGAAAACTGTTCAATTTCACTTTCTAATCGTTCACGTGAGCGATACACCAGAATGCCTTCAGCTTCCAGTGGACGAAGCAGATTCATCAAGCCGCCGACATCCTGAATGGTCGCCGTACGCACATCTTCATAATGGGCATCGGTCATCATGGTGCCTGCACCGTCACGGGTAAACAGTTCTTCCAGCAAGGCGCCATCGTAAGTATAAGAAATCAGATGCACACGATGTACCCCTTGCAGTGAGGCGTTTTTGGCACCGCGTAATTGCAGGGCAATATCGGGATTGGAATCCTGATATTGCAGGATCTGCCGATCCAGCTGATGCGGGGCTATTTCACGCTGCAATTGTCCAAATTCATTGACCAGACCTTGCTGTTTCCCCAAAAAGATCAGCTTGTCGGCTTTTAGCAGAATGGCGGTATTGGTCGCGACTTCTTCTGCCACCAGGTTAAACACTTCACCGGTACTGGAATAACCGGTTGGACCCAGCAATACAATATTGTGGTTTTTCAGATGTCTCTGAATGGCGTCGGTATCGACGGTACGCACTTCACCTGTGAGCTGGAAATCCACACCGTCCCGAATGCCATAGGGTTTGGCCGTGACAAAATTGCCCGAGATCACATCAATACGGGCGCCGTACATGGGTGAGTTGGCGAGTCCCATGGAAAGCAGGGCTTCAATTTGCAGGCGAATAGATCCCACCGCATTCATGACGCAGCTTAAGGATTCTCGTGTGGTAATGCGGCGGTGATTATGGAAAGGGGTTTGAATGCCGCTGGTTTTCAGGTTTTGGTTGATTTGAGAACGGGCACCATGCACCAGAATCAGACGAATGCCTAAAGAATGCAGCAGAGCAATGTCATGAATAATATGCTGGAAATTTTCATGTTGCACCGCCTCACCATCAAACATGATGACAAAGGTTTTGTTGCGGTGGGCATTGATATAGGGTGCAGAATGTCGAAACCAATGCACATATTGTAAATTTGTGCTTTGTGATGTTTCAGATGAATTCGTTTGCATACCTATCTCAAAATTAAAAAATTTCCTTCCTTGATTCTAATCAAAAAATGACGGGGGGAAAGCTAAAAAATAAAAAACACCTGAATTGAATTCAGGTGTTTTTTAGGGAAGAGGAAACTTAGGCCGGTTTTAGTTGATGATGCGCACAATACGGTCGGTACGTTCATTCACTAACACATAGTCGCCGTTGATTTTATACCACTGTTGATAACGGTTGGTATTCGGTAAGCGGCGTGCTTCACGGTCGCTAACTTTATAGCTGGATGAGCTAAATACACGCGGGAAGTTTTGGCCTGCACGCCAGTCACGGCTTGGGTTTACTCGTTTGCTGTCATAACGGTTGTTATTGTCCCAACGGTTGTGGTCATAACGGTTGTTGTTGTCCCAGCGCTGGTCATGTTGTGAGTGTGCCTGCTGATAACGCTGATGATCATCATAGCGATGGTCTGATGCTGCCATCGCTGAAGTTGCCATCAATGCAGATAAAGAAAGCGCAATTGTAGTCAGAATTTTTTTCATTACTTTCACCCTGGATCATTTAGGAAGATGTTTTCGATGATTCAAAATTAGAGGAAAAGTCGAGATAAACGATGTTGGAATCTTAGTTGAATTGTGAAATTGATGGAGAAAAAAAGAAGATTGTAAAAGACTGAAAGTTATAGAGATAAAGGGATAGGCTTGACCATAAAAGTGCAAAAATAAAAAAGCCCAAACTGGAGTTTGGGCATGGAGCATTTAAAACGGCGTTTAGAATCCTTGAATGCGTACAATATTATTGCTGTCTGTATCCACTAAAATATAGTCATTATTGATTTTGTACCATTGCTGGTTACGCGATGGTTTGGGCAAGTCATGGTTTTTATAGTCGACCTTGTAGCCATCGCCACGATAATGCTGTGGCATCACATAGCCCGGTTGCCATTTATGCTGTTGTAGACGCTTGAATCCGCGTTCTTCACGCATACGGCGTTTGTCTTGCATGTCATCGTCATCTTCACGAAAATCGCGACCGCGGCTAAATTTTGGCTGATCGGATTGATCCCAGCCACGATAATTATTGTTTTTTTCATGAGGTCCGGCAAGGCTGACACTACTTGCCATCAAAGCACTGAAAGAAATTGCCAAAACAGTCAAAATCTTTTTCATGTTGAACCCTCATAAAAAAAAGTATTAATTTCACTGATGTTAATGTACAAAATAATTGCAGAGAAACTGTGAAGATCAATCATGCATTTCTTAAAAAATGCAGAGATAATAAGGATATTATGGGAAAATATCTCATCATTTAAAAATCTTCAGCAATTTTATAGCGCTATTAAATATTAAAAAACTTTTGCTTGAGGAAAACTTTGTATCAAAGTTTTGAGATCACGTTGACTGATTTAACAATGTTCTAAGCAATGGGCTGAACAGCGGGTTGGGTTCGACAGTTCTATATAGTTTTCTTTTAGTTCCATTGTTCCACCAGGCCTTGTAGTGAGTTGACAGCCTCAGCAATTGCTTCTGCCTGTTTGACATCATCCAGACCGATGATCAAAGTATTTGAAAGCTGTAGTTTTTCAATACAACGAATCGTTTCAATTTTACGTTTTTGATCTGCCATGTTGAGCTTCCTCATACTGAATGTTTTTGAATGCTGTTCAGCATAGCGGCATTCTTTTAATTTATAAAAACGAATATTTTTGTAAAAATTATCTAAAAATACGATTTAAGCCTTAAATAGCGAAAGTACAGTTCTGAGTTTTTAAAAATTTAAGTCTGCAATAAAAAAGGGAGCATATAGAGCTCCCTTTTTTATTTTTAGAGATCAGTCTTGTGCATCAATGCTTTGACCATTCAAATGCAGGCTGTCATCCCCCATTAAATAGAGGTAAGCCGGCATAATGCTTTCCGGTGTCGCCAAGGTTTTTGGATCTTCCTCAGGATAAGCCTTGGCACGCATGGCGGTACGGGTGGCACCCGGATTGATGCAGTTAAAACGCACATTCGGATAGACATTTTCTTTGGCAAAAATCTGGTTCACTGCTTCAATGGCAATTTTGGATACTGAATAAGCGCCCCAACGTTCCCGTGCTTCACGTCCGACACCGGAACTGGCAAATACCACCGAAGCATGCTCGGACTTTGCCAGTAAGGGCAGCAGTTCCTGGGTCAAAATAAAGGGAGCACGCAGATTCACAGCCATCACATCATCCCAGACATCTACCGGGTAATGCGCCAGTTCGGTACGCTCTCCCAGAATCCCGGCATTGTGCAAAATGCCGTCTAGGCGACCGAACTGTTGCGTTAAAGTATCGACCAGTAACTCATAGTCACGAGGAGAGGCACTGGAGAGCTGCAAAGGCAGAATAGCCGGTTGTGGTGCACCCAGGCTTTCAATTTCATCATAGATGACTTCAAGCTTGTTTAGGGTACGTCCATGCAGCACTACAGTGGCACCATGCAGGGCATAGCTTATTGCAGCCGCACGGCCAATACCATCGCCCGCACCTGTAATCAGGATAATGCGATCTTTTAACAGATCGGGGCGAGGCTGATATTCTGAATATTTCATTGCATACCTCCTCGTTTATATTGTTATGTCGTTATGAAATGAGTGAATGATGATCTTGTTTTACGCCGACTAGTTGATTAATCACTTGATGTAATTCTGCAACTGTCTTCACTATACAATCCGCCTGCCATGCTGTTAAGTTATCTTTGTGTTGCAATGGTAAATAGCCATAGCCTGCCAGAATGGTGTACATATTGGCATTGCGGCCTGCATCAATGTCACGCGGATGGTCACCCACATAAATACAATCTTCAGGTCGTACCTGAATTTGCTTGGCCGCCAGATACATCGGTTCCGGATCGGGTTTGGTGTTGCTGACATCTTCCGGGCAAACCAGAACCGCACAGCGTTCGGTCAGATTGAGTGCCTGAAGCAGGGACTCACTGAGCCAGCGAGGCTTGTTGGTGACAATGCCCCAAGGAATATCCTGACTTTCCAGTTGTTCTAGCAAGGAATGCATGCCTTCGAACAGATCGGTCTCTACCGCAATATCTTCACCATACAAATCCAAAAAGCGCTGGCGATGGGCGAGGAATACCGGATCTTCCACTTCCAGTTCCGGATAGACCAGTTTCACCATGGCCCGTGCACCTTCAGAGACCTGGGTACGAATTAAATCCGCGGCCACGATGTCACAGGGTTTGTCGCGGCACATGTCCTGAATAATGCGAATAAAGTCAGCCGCAGTGTCAATTAAGGTGCCATCCAGGTCAAACAGTACAGCTTTCATCAGGCACCTTCTTTTACCGTATAAACCATATAGTTCACATCGACATTTGGTGCCAGCCAGTAACGTTTGGTCAGCGGGTTGTAATGCAGGCCGGTCATGTCTTTCAGTTTCAGATTTGCTGCCCGGATATCATGCGCCAGCTCGGAAGGCTTGATAAACTTGCTGTAATCATGGGTGCCTTTAGCGAGCATACGCAGAACGTATTCCGCGCCAATAATGGCAAACAGATAAGACTTTGGATTACGGTTAATGGTCGAGAAGAACACATGGCCGCCCGGTTTGACCAGGGTTTGGCAGGCCTGAATAATTGATGCCGGATTTGGAACATGCTCCAGCATTTCCATACAGGTCACCACATCATATTGTCCGGCCTGTTCCTGGGCCAACTGTTCTACCGGAACCTGGCGATATTCAATATTCTGCACGCCTTCCTGTTCGGCATGAATGCGGGCTACATTTAATGGCGCTTCACCCATGTCGATACCCAAAACATTGGCTCCACGACGCGCCATGCTTTCCGACAGAATACCGCCACCACAACCGACATCGAGCACTTTTTTACCGCTGAGACCGCCAGCATGCTCATCAATCCAGTTTAAACGCAGCGGATTGATCATATGCAAGGGGCGGAACTCAGAATGCTGATCCCACCATATGGCAGCGAATGCTTCAAATTTGGCAATTTCTTGTGGATCAACATTCAATTGCGACATCGGTATCACCTCAATCAAGTCATTATAATTTAAAAAAGTTACAGAAGCTTAGTGTAGCGTTAATTCTAAAAAAAGCGATAAATGCCGTAAAAAAGTTCACAGAATGAAAACGAATTCGGCATAATTGATTTATAGTGATCGCATAAATTAAGCATAACGATTTAGAGGACAATAAGGTCAATGAAAAAATTTCTTTTAGGTAGTGTAGCAACGGCTATTTTTGCCTTATCCGGTACTGCAATGGCAGCCAATTTTGTTGCAGGTAAAGATTACACCGTGGTGGCCAATCCGGTTAAGGTTGAAGTTCCTGGAAAAATTGAAGTGCGTGAATTCTTCTGGTATGGCTGCCCGCATTGCTATCGCTTAGAGCCGCATATGCAGACCTGGCTGAAAAAATTACCTAAAGATGTGCGTTTCGTGCGTACTCCGGCGGCAATGAATCCTGTCTGGGAGCAGGGCGCGCGTGGCTATTATGTGTCTGAAGCATTAGGCGTTCGTAAGAAAACTCACTTGCCTTTATTCCATGCCATTCATGCAGGTGGCCAGCAGATTTTTGATCAAAAATCCCAAGCCAAGTTCTTTGTAAAATATGGCGTGCCTGAAGCCAAATTCAACAGCATGTTTAATTCATTTGTTATTACTTCAAAAATAGCGCAAGCCAAACAGTTGGCACAGCAATATCAACTCAGTGGTGTGCCTGCGGTTGTGGTCAATGGTAAATATGTGGTGCAAGGTGAAGATGCCAAAGTCACGCAAGTGCTCAGCTATCTGGTAGAAAAAGAGCGTAAAGCCAAATAAGCAACAGGTTCTAAAAAAACCGCCATCATGGCGGTTTTTTTACATCTGGTCGTTATTCAATTATGAAGAGACCGAATCTTTGGAAGGGTCCCAGTTGGAGATGCCACGGAAAATCAAATGCACTTGAGTCATGGTTTGCAGCTTAAACTGTTTTTGTTGTTCTATACGTTCTTCAGCCTGATATTTCCGGCTAATGTCCATCCAGGTCATGGCCCAGGTAAAAGACAAGTTAATTAAAATATTAGAAAATACTTGCAGGTCTTGGGTATTACCAATGTGCTGCATGGCCTCAATTTGACCCAAATCATTAGCCAGGTCTTCAATTAAAAAATTAATTTCCCGGGCAATCGCCTGGCGAATCACTTCTGATCCACCCCAGCGTTCGGCAATCATAAATACCCACGGTTCAGGATGATGTTCAACTGCCTGAAAAAACAGGTCTAGGCTGATTTGGGTTTCGGTATCTGGCTGATAGATATAGGCTTGTCCCAGCTGATGAAAAATACCTTTTAAATGCAGGGCAACCTGATCAACCAGTTCTAGTCCCAGCTCATTCATGTCCTGAAAATGACGGTAGAATGCCGTTGGTACCAAACCGACATGGCGTGCAATTTCACGCAAACTGATGCTGCTGAAAGAGCGTCCAGACGTGTTTAACGCCAGCGCGGCATCCAAAAGTGCCTGGCGGCTCTGCTGTTTACGCTCATCCCGTATCGACATGCGACTACCCTAAAAAATGCTGCATGAAGTCTATCAAAAAAAAACAAATTAAACGACGAATGTCAGTGAACGGATGTTGACTGAATTAAAAAATGATTATAGTGTACATGTGTTCACTATAAGAACACCTGTTCACTCAAATAAATAGCCAGCAATAAAAGAGGAACGTCATATGAGTCATGTCATGCAATATCAGCCACAATGGATTCGAGAAGATTTCGTCGATTTTATTGCTGAAAAAATCAATCCAGTTTGGGCATGGAAAAAAGTCAAAGCCAGTATTGTCGATGTACAGATGCTGAGTTCAGACTTTTATCAGATCGAGTTGCAGCCGAATCATAATTTTTGTGCTGATGCTTTTTATGCCGGACAAAGTATTTTAGTGACTGTGGTGATTGCAGGTGTGCGTGAGCAACGCAGTTATTCCGTTGTCAAAATCACTGCCAACGGTAACGTGGTGATTGCCGTGAAACGTCAGGGCAAAGTCTCCAATGCTTTAACCCGTTTGGCTGTGGGCAGTGTGGTGGAAATTTCCCAGGTGCAGGGTGATTTCACATTAAGTTCATCTCAACAACCTATTCTGTTGTTAGCTTCAGGCAGTGGTATCACTGCAATTTATTCTTTATTGCAACAGGCCATCCGTCAACAAGTCAGTCAGATTGACCTGATCTATTTCGCGCGTGATGATGCGTTCCATAGCGAATTGCAGCAATTGGCCGAGCAGCATCCGCAGTTTCAATATCATCATTTTAATACTCTGGCACAGAAGCAACATTTAACCGCGGAACTGCTTGAAAGTACCATTTCAGATTTTAAGCAACGTCAAAGTTATGCCTGTGGTGCCAAGAGCATGATGCAAAGCCTGAACCAGATTTATCAACAATTCGGCATTGCCGATCAACTCAAACAGGAATATTTCCAGGTGGTGGTCGATGAAAATGCGGCAGTACAACCGGTAATTTTCTTACGCGCTCAACAAGAGTTTGAAGCCAAAACCAATTTGCTGGAAAGTGCCGAACAGGCGGGATTGAGACCCGCACATGGCTGCCGTATGGGCATCTGCAATACCTGTACCTGTACCAAAGTCAGTGGTTCAACCAAAAACCTGCTCACTGGTGAAATCGACCACGATAGCAATACCCAGATTAAATTGTGTATTAGCCAGGCCGTAAGTCCGGTCACTATTAACCTGTAAGCATCAAAATTTTAAAAAACTTTCAGTGATTGATCCCGTTTTAAAACAAGCCATGCTGGATGATCACTCAGGAGAAAAACAATGAATATGTCAGTGAAATTTCCAGAAAACAGTAAATCTAAATATTTAACTGCTGAACAAATTGCCGAATTTGGTGAAAAAGTGGATGCCATTCGCCGCGAAATTATGGACAGCATTGGCGAAAAAGATGCCCAATACATTTATAAAATCCGCGATTTTGTCCGTTATAGCGAAATTGTATCACGCAGCATGTTGATGTTTGGCGGCTGGATTCCGCCAGTCTGGTTATTGGGTACAGGCTTGTTGGGTATTTCCAAAATCGTGGAAAATATGGAACTGGGCCATAATGTGATGCATGGTCAGTTCGACTGGCTGAATGATCCGACGTTAAATGGTGCCAATTATGACTGGGATACCATGGCGACCGGGGATGACTGGAAACATACCCACAATTATATCCACCACACCTATACTAATATTGTCGGTCAAGACCATGATGTGGGCTATGGCCTGATTCGGGTCAGTGAAGCACAAAAATGGGAACCGCGCTTTTTATTCAATATTCCTTTAACTATTCAGCTGATGCTGTTCTTTGAATGGTATGTTGGTGTACAAGGTTTACATCTGGAAGATGTGCTGGTTTATAAAACTAAAACCTGGAAAGAGGTGTGGAAAGAGTCGGCAAAATTCCGTAAAAAAGCCACCCGTCAGATTGCCAAAGACTATGTGTTTTTTCCATTAATTGCAGGTCCGAATGCACTGCCGGTATTTGCCGGAAATGCAGTGGCGAATGTCATTCGTAGCCTCTGGGCATCCGCAGTGATTTTTAATGGACATTTCACTGAAGATACCGAAACCTTTGAACCGGACAATACGGCCACTGAAACGCGTGCCGAATGGTATTTACGTCAAATTCGCGGATCGAGTAATTTTAGCGGCACAGAATGGCTGCATATTTTGAGTGGTAATTTGAGTCATCAAATTGAACACCATTTATTCCCTGATATGCCCGCGAACCGTTATGCTGAAGCTGCACCAAAAATCCGTGTCTTATGTGCAGAGTATGGCATTCACTATAATGAAGCCAGTTTCATGAAACAGTTTGCTAGCGTCTGGGTACGTTTAGCTCAATGTTCATTGCCAAATTCATGGACTTCAACCCTTGAACAATCCAAACAGAAATTAAAAGACTTATTGAGCTTTTAAACTTCAATAACAAGCTTAAGGATATGCAGGGTGGGTAGCGAATTTCATGCAAGCTAAAATGGATGCATCCGGGCTTGATGGTTTTTGCCAATAGAGAATCTCTTGGCAAAACCTGAGAGCATGCTTCTGTTATACTAGGCCGCAATGAATTTTAGCCGAAATTAAGGACTCATTATGCGTATCGACCAACGTACATTAGATCAATTACGTGACGTAAAAATTACCCGTAACTATACACGTTATGCGGAAGGTTCAGTGTTGATTGAATTTGGTCATACAAAAGTTCTTTGTACTGCAAGTATTGATAATTCAGTACCGCGTTTCTTGAAAGGTAAGGGACAGGGTTGGGTGACTGCGGAATACGGCATGTTGCCACGTTCTACCCATACCCGTAGTGACCGTGAAGCGGCGCGTGGTAAACAAAGTGGCCGTACTCAGGAAATCCAGCGTCTGATTGGTCGTAGCCTGCGTGCCATGGTGGACTTGAAAAAACTGGGTGAAAATACCATTACCATTGACTGTGATGTGATTCAGGCTGATGGTGGTACACGTACAGCATCCATTACTGGTGCAGCAGTGGCTTTAGTCGATGCCATGAATGTATTGCTTGAAACCAAGAAAATTAAACACGATCCGTTGAAAGGTCTGGTGGCTGCGATTTCTGTCGGCATGTATCAAGACAAAGCCTTGCTCGATTTGTGTTATGAAGAAGATTCAAACTGCCAAACTGATTTAAACGTAGTGATGACTCAAGCAGGCGAGTTTATCGAGCTGCAGGGGACTGCTGAAGACAAGCCATTTACCCGTGCACAATGTAACGAAATGCTTGAATTGGCAGAAAAAGGCATCCAAGAACTCATTAAAAAACAGCAAGAAGCTTTAGGCTGGTAAGTTGTTAATTTAACAATCTCAGCAATAAAAAACGCACCCATCGGTGCGTTTTTTATTGACTCAATTTTTATTGAGTTGAGTAGGGGCGATCAAGCATTAAAACGCATGGATAAATCCACTGCTTTCACATCTTTGGTTAATACACCCATTGAAATATAATCCACACCTGAGCTTGCCACTTCACGTAAGTTTGCGATGGTAATGTTACCTGATGCTTCCAGCTTGCAACGACCGGCAACATGCTTCACCGCATCAATCATTTGCTGCTGGCTGAAGTTATCCAGCATCACGATATCCGCTTTTGCTTCTAAAGCCTGGTTTAGTTCATCCCAGGTTTCCACTTCAACTTCCACCGGTTTACCCGGTGCAATGTTATGTGCCTTGCTAATCGCCTGCGCAATACCGCCTGCTGCCATAATATGGTTTTCTTTAATCAAAAAGGCATCAAACAAACCCAGGCGATGGTTCTGACCGCCACCAATCGCCACGGCATATTTTTGTGCAATACGTAAGCCCGGCAAGGTTTTACGGGTATCTAATAATTTGGTATTTAAGCCTTCCAGTTCTTTAACATATAAAGCAGTTTTGGTCGCAACTGCAGAAAGTGTTTGCACAAAGTTAAGGGCAGGGCGTTCCACCGTCAGCAGGCTGCGTGCAGAACCGGCCAGTTTTAAAAAGGCTTCATTGGCTTGTACGCGGTCGCCATCATTTTTTAGCCAGGTGACCTGTACCTTTGGATCATAAGCCTGAATCAGTGCATTGACCCAAGGCTGACCGGCCAGCACCATGTCTTCACGGCTAATAATTGTTGCTGTCGCCTGTTCATCTTCAGGAGTTAATAAAGCAGTGATATCACCTTCGCCAATATCTTCTTGTAATGCTTGTTGAATGTTGATTTGGATCGATTGTTCAAGCAAGGATTGAGATATGCTCATAAGGATTCCCGTATCTTTTTTAACCCATGAAAATTGCGCGTTATTTTAGCACTGTTCATTTAAAAGAAATGTTTTTTTCCAGCGATTTTAGCTGCGGAATTTGAGATTTTAAGTTTAAAGTTTTAGGATTGCGCTAAAATCATCAGCTTATGCGAACAGGACTCAGGATTGGACTATGCAACAGGCCCCCTTTTTTCAGGTCATCGACGGTCAGTTAATCGGTGCCAGGCAAGTACCTTCCCCAAATTATAATCAACGTCCCGAACACACCGAAATTCAACTGGTTGTGGTGCATAACATCAGTCTGCCGCCGTCACAGTTTGGTGGGGGATATATTGAACAGTTTTTTCAGAACCAACTGGACTGGTCAGAACATCCTTATTTTCAAAGCATTGAAGGCATGCAAGTTTCTGCCCATCTGCTGATTTTACGCAGTGGTGAAGTGCTGCAATTTGTCAATTTTAATGATCGGGCCTGGCATGCCGGACGTTCCATTTACCTGGGCAAAAAAGAATGTAATGACTATTCTATTGGCATTGAACTGGAAGGCAGTGATGATTTGCCTTTTGACGAGGTGCAGTATGTGGCGTTGGCGCAAGTGACCGCTGCATTGCAAGCGGCTTATCCCAAAATTTTGCAGCATTTGGCCGGTCACTCCGATATTGCGCCTGGACGTAAAACCGATCCGGGCCCATTTTTTGACTGGGTCAAATTCAGAACTTTATTGCAGCAGCATAAAATCCATCAATAATAAGTGGGCTTTATGATTAAACAACGAAACTCCATGTGGAGTTTCATTACAATAGCGACTTAATTTTTTCACTGGGTGGTTACGATGGCGCTTTGGCGATCGACCTTTATTGTTAGTACAATGACCATGTTGTCTCGGGTGCTGGGCTTAGTCCGAGATGTGGTATTGCTGAATGTGTTTGGTGCAGGTAAAGATTTCGATACCTTTGTGGTGGCCTTTCGTATTCCCAACTTTTTCAGGCGCTTATTTGCCGAAGGTGCATTTTCACAGGCTTTTATTCCGGTTTTAACCGAATATAAAACCACGCGCACTCATGCAGAAGTGCAAATCCTGATTAGTCGGGTGTTTGGTTGTCTGGCCACCTTTATGACCACCCTGACCTTTATTGCCATGGTGGCAGCACCTGCGGTGCTGTATATCTATGCGCCCGGTTTCCATGATGACCCGGAAAAATTTGCCTTGGCGACAGACATGTTCCGTCTGACCATTCCTTATCTGCTGTTTATGTCTTTAACGGCTTTTGCCAGCAGTATCCTGAACAGTTATGGTTCTTTTTCAACCCCGGCTTTTTCGCCAGTACTGTTGAATATTACCATGATTGCAGGCGCATGGTGGCTAACGCCCTATATGGCCGAACCGATTATGGCACTCGGCTGGGCTGTGGTGATTGCCGGTATTTTACAGCTGGTGATTCAAATTCCAGAGCTGTGGCGTAAAAAATTATTAATTCCGCCTAAAGTAGATTTTAAACATGAAGGTGTAGAACGCATCATGAAATTGATGCTTCCTGCACTGTTTGGTGTCTCGGTCACCCAGATTAATCTATTGCTCAACACCATTTGGGCATCGTTCATGCAGGATGGTTCGGTATCGTGGTTATACAGTGCCGAGCGGATGACGGAATTGCCTTTGGGGTTGATCGGTGTGGCGATTGGTACGGTAATTTTACCTTCACTCTCTGCACGTCATGCCGAACAGGATCAGGTTAAATTTAGAGGCATGATTGACTGGGCTGCCAAAGTGATCATGCTGGTCGGTATCCCTGCCAGCATCGCCTTATTTATGCTGTCTACTCCAATTATTCAGGCATTGTTCCAGCGTGGGCAATTTACCTTGCAAGATACTGAAATGACTGCGCTGGCCCTGCAATGTATGAGTGCCGGGGTAATCTCCTTCATGCTGATTAAAGTCTTTGCCCCGGGCTTTTATGCTCAGCAAGATACCCGCACACCTGTGCGTGTTGGCTTGATGGCCGTGGCAGCGAATGCCATTTTAAACGTGGTGTTTATTGGTTTCTTTAAACTGATTGATTGGCATGCAGAGCATATGGCCTTGGCCCTGGCTTCTTCAGGTTCGGCCTTGGTCAATGCCGGTATGCTGTATTTCTATCTGCATAAACGCAATATTTTCCGCTTTGCCGGACACTGGAAAAAGCTGTTTCTACAATATGCAGTGGCGAATGCCGCGATGATTGCTGTACTGTGGTATGGTCTCAGTTGGTACAATGGAGAGGTATCGCAGTGGATGCGAATTCTTGAAGTGATCGGTTTATGTGTCGCTGGTGTGGTGGCTTATGCGATTGGTTTATTGGTCACCGGCTTTAGACCACGCCATTTACGACCTTAATTTTTAGCTCAAAACTCTACACGGTGAGATAAGTTAGATAAAAAGATATTTAATTTTTGATTCGGTTCTTTTGCTAGGCAGATAATAGAAAGCTAAATCAAAAAAATCGGATATGAAAAAAGAGCCTGAATAGGCTCTTTTTTTTGATCAAGTGAGATATTTTTAAGTGGAGTTCATTCAACTAAACTCTTCCCCTGGAGAGGAAGCCGACGATTGCTAAAATAACGGCAACCACGAGTAAAATAACCGCAAAATCTTTAGATAATCCTGCGACGCCAGCAAAACCTAGTAGACTTGCGATCAGTGCAATCACTGCAAAAATAATCGCCCAACGGAACATAAGCTTTCTCCATGTTTTGTTATTTTCAAAGTAGATTCAGTATAGGGGCGGAAAATTTCCAGCAGTGTTATGCTTGTGTTTAAAAAATGTTCAGTTTGACGGCAAATCGATGATTTAAAGTAATAATCACGTTTATGGACTGTAAACATACTCAGGTTATAATATGCTTCATTTGCTAATTTTTGCTTTGCTATGACCGAATCCTTACGTCCACAATTTTGGAAAAAATACGCTTTAACTGAACTTAATCCTGCCGAATGGGAAGCATTATGCGATGGTTGCGGTCTCTGCTGTTTAATCAAATTAGAAGATGAAGAACTGCAAGAAGTCGCTTATACCAAGGTGGCTTGCAAACTTTTAGACTGCAAAACTGCACGTTGTAGTAATTATGAGCAGCGACTTGAGCATGTGCCGGATTGTATTCAACTCACACCAGAAAAATTAGCCACTATTCATTGGCTGCCGCCGAGCTGTGCTTATCGCCGTTTAAATGAAGGTAAGAGTCTACCTGCCTGGCATTATTTAAATACAGGAACACGTGACAGTGTGATCAAGGCGCGCAAATCGGCAGCAGGCCGTTGTATTTCCGAAACAGAAGTCAATGAAGATGATCTTGAGGAATATATTGTGCGTTGGGTGCGTTAATTTCCTGTTCATCATATAATTTTTGGCTGAAAAAATTTGCAAATTTCATCCTCACCCCGACCTGATACAGCGATTTTTTTGTAAATCGGCTCATTTGAAATGCGCGATATTAAAATTACATAGTAGACTTAGTTTAAGTACAGTAAAGAAATAACAAGATGTCTGAGAGCCATATTCCACTCCCTGAACGACTTCGTCCGCGTGATTTGTCCGAAATTATCGGGCAAGATCATTTATTGGGAGCAGGTGCCCCCTTACGTCAAATGATTGATCAGGGCCATTTACCTTCCATCATTTTTTGGGGGCCACCAGGCGTTGGAAAAACCACCATTGCTTTGCTTTTGGCTCAAGCCGTGGATCGGCCCTTTATCAGTTTATCGGCGCTCAATACCGGAGTAAAAGAACTGCGTGAAGTGATTGCCGAAAGTGGCGATTTATTGACCCCGGTCGTGTTTATTGATGAAATTCACCGTTTTAACAAGTCACAGCAAGATGCCTTATTGAATGCAGTAGAAAAAGGCAAAATTACCTTAATTGGAGCAACCACAGAAAATCCCTCTTTTGAAGTGAACAATGCCTTGTTATCGCGTTGTCAGGTGTATACCTTAAATGCGCTGGATGATGAGTCAATTCGAACTTTATTGAATAATGCCATACAGCAGGATGCCTTTTTAAAAGAGCGTTATATCCAAATTGAAGAATACGAAGCATTACTGCAATTTGCGGCTGGAGATGCACGTAAGGCGCTTAATCTTCTAGATTTAATTGCCAGTACTTTTGAACCGGAACTGGAAAATATCATCACCAATGCCATTGTGGTCAAGGTGGCGCAGCAGAATATTGCCCGTTATGATAAATCGGGTGAGCAGCACTATGACCTGGTCTCTGCCTTTATTAAATCCATCCGCGGCAGTGATCCGGATGCAGCGCTGTACTGGATGGCGCGCATGCTTAAAGGCGGCGAAGATCCGGTGTTTATTGCCCGTCGTATGCTGATTGCCGCTTCGGAAGATATTGGCAATTCCAATCCGAATGCCCTGCTTCTGGCAGGCGAATGTTTCCGTTCGGTACAGGCTGTGGGCCTCCCGGAGTGTCGTATTATTCTCGGTCAATGTGCAGTGTATTTGGCGACCAGTGCCAAAAGTAACAGCACTTATCTGGCCATTAACAAGGCACTCGACCTGGCTGAAAAAACTGCAAACTTGCCTGTGCCGCTACATTTACGCAATGCACCAACCAAGCTTATGAAAGAGCAGGGCTATGGTGTGGATTATCTCTATCCGCATAATTATCCAGAGCATTTCGTTCTGCAAGAGTATATGCCACCTGAATTAAAAGGCACCAAGCTATACGAATCTGCACGGAACAAGCGCGAAGTGGAAGGAGAAAAACTGCAACAGCGTCGTTGGATGCAGCAGCAACAACAGCAATAACAGTCAAGATGATTCCAGGCGTTGAGGCATCTTCTTTCATGCTTAGTTTTTCAGATGAAAAAACGTAAAAAAAAGCCCAATCCATAGGACGGATTGGGCTGAAAATAGGATGTCTTAGGGGAGATACATCCTAGAGGGTAAACTAAAAATCTTGGTCGGTCAGCAGGAGCTTATAAAGTCATTGACTTCAACTTCTTGCTGCCTGGTATATAAGAGATATTAAGTAAAAAAACCAATATTGTAAAAACGATCATTTTCATTAATTAAATCTGTTTTTTCAATTTTTGGAGATATAAAAAACCGGGCTGTTTAGCCCGGTTTTTGAAATTCGATGAACGAATTAGATATCAGAAAGGTCGATACCTAAACGTGCAGCAACTTCTTCATAAGCTTCAACAACACCGCCTAAACCTTGACGGAAACGGTCTTTGTCGAGTTTTTTCTTGGTATCTTTGTCCCATAGACGGCAACCGTCTGGAGAGAATTCATCACCCAGTACGATACGGTCGTGGAACACACCGAATTCAAGTTTAAAGTCTACAAGTAACATGTTACCTGCATCGAACAAGCCTTTAAGCACTTCGTTCACTTTGTAAGTGAGTTCTTTCATTTGTGCCAATTGTTCAGCAGTTGCCCAACCTAAAGCAATCGCTTGAGATTCGTTCACCATTGGATCGCCAAGCGCATCATCTTTGAAGAACAATTCGAAAGTAGGTGGAACCAGTTCTTTACCTTCTTCTACGCCTAAACGACGGCATAAAGAACCGGCAGCATAGTTACGGATTACACATTCAACTGGAACCATTTTCAATTTTTTCACTAAAACTTCAGTTGGAGAAAGAAGTTTTTCAAAGTGAGTTTCAATGCCAGCTGCAGCCAATTTTTCCATGATGAAGGCGTTAAAACGGTTGTTCACCTTGCCTTTACGATCCAGCTGTTCGATTTTTTCGCCGTTAAATGCAGAAGCATCGTCACGGAAAACTAGGATAAGGTGATCTGCACTATCTGTTTCATAAACAGATTTCGCTTTACCAGTATAGAGCAAGGTTTGTTTCAACATGGGGGAACCTTTTTCAAAAAAAAATGCCTAGTACGACTAGGCTGGCCAATTTTGGTAAATCTGGGTTAACAGTTCTGCAGCTTTTTCTTGGTCTGCAAAGCTGTTATCGGCATTGAATACAGCTAAGTTGTTACTTGTGCCTACAGAGGTCAGTCTTAATACATAAATTTGCTGATCAATCTTAATGGTTACTTCGTAACGATTTTTACTTTGACCAACAATGCTATGGTTGAGGCTACTGAGGGTGGCAAGTGTGTACTGCCAAATTGTAGCAGAATTTCCGTCTATTTTGAGCAGTGGATTTTGGTTTCCATCACGAACCAGCTGTGGACGACCGATATTTGTGCTGTCTTGTTGAGCATCGGCAGCGCTATTGCTTTGCGCCTTGTCGGGACGGGGTAGAGCAAAGCGGTTACCGTGCTTGTTTTCAAGCTTGGGTGCATGCTCAATCGCCAGCGGGTCAATTGTTGGGGCAGGATACAACGGCGTTGCCGGTCGAACCATTGAACCTTCCGGATATTTCACAGGTTCAAGGGTTGTTGTATTTTTATAGTCCAGTGAACCATTGCTGATTCCCATGGAACTACAACCCGCTAAACTGAATGCCGAAAGTGCAAGGGTTAAACCGAAACGTAATTGCATAGTGTTGTGCTCTTTATTTAATGACACCCGCAGCGCTGAGTGCTTCACGCAACGGGGTACGATATTGTTCTGCAAGAGGAGTTAATGGTAAGCGAATACCGGTACCAATTAAGCCCATTTCATGGAGTGCCCATTTCACAGGAATTGGGTTAGATTCACAAAATAAAATATTGTGTAAATTTGCAACTTTATTATTTAAAGCTTCAGCACCTTCTGCATCACCTGCGAGTGCTGCAGCACAGATCAGGCTCATTTCCTTCGGTGCGACATTGGCAGTGACAGAAATGTTGCCTTTAGCGCCAAGTCCCATTAATTGGTATGCAGTCGCATCATCGCCAGAATAAACCGTCATGTCTTTGCCGGCTAATCCTTCGATGAGTTCTTTCCCACGCGCTACATCCCCAGTGGCATCTTTAATACCGACAATTTGCGGAATATCGGCCAGACGGATCACGGTTTCGTTAAGCATGTCCACGCCGGTACGTCCTGGGACGTTATACAGAATTTGAGGCAAATCAACAGCTTCAGCAATCGCTTTGTAGTGCTGATATAAACCTTCCTGTGTAGGCTTGTTGTAATAAGGCGTAACCAGTAATGCGGCATCTGCACCGAGCTCTTTTGCTTCTCTGGTGAGCTCAATGGCTTCATGAGTCGAGTTTGCACCGGTACCGGCAATAATAGGAATGCGTTTGTTGGCTACACGGATGATTTCTTTAATCACGCGGGCATGTTCAGCCATGCTTAGAGTCGATGCTTCACCTGTGGTCCCTACAGCCACAATACTGTTGGTGCCTTGTTCTATATGCCACTCAACCAGCTTTTCTAGACCCTTCCAATCTACGCTGCCATCTTCAAACATCGGGGTGACGATTGCGACAATTGAACCTTGAATGATCTGTGCTTGCTGAGTCATTTTAAAAAATTATCCTATTTGGCCATCCAACTGGGGTAGAAAAACAGAGATGTGGATGGTTACGTATTTTGATTTATAGCAAATTCAAGCCAATTGAATAATGCTTATGCAAATTATGAACGAACAAGCGGTGAAGAACAATATGCTTTAGTCAAACCATCTAAAAACTTTATGAAAAGCAAGTGAAAAACAGCACAAATATAACCAGGGTAATTTTTTTAAATGGATGTGTCCTGAAATTCTAATCTGTTTTTAATCCTTTAAGATCAATTTTTTGACTGTGAAAATGCTTACTTTGATTTTAAAAAACTGCGCTGGGCCCAATCAACTCAATAATTCCGTGTAAAAACATCAGAATTTAAGATTTAATAAGAATCAGTATAGACTTTAAAGCTATATGAACCAGACAGTTAATCTATCAAAATGATCATTAAAAACTAGAAGAATAATTAATAAAAACTATTACTCCATTTTGACTTTTTTCGCACAGGATGATTTTTAGAATCGAATTTATCAAGATCATGTGAATTTTTCTTGTACGGATTAAGCGGATTAAGTGTTTTTGCGACTATGTGTATTTGGTACTGAAAAACTTTAAATATCCAGTATTTTTGTTAATAAACTGTAAATTATTCAACTTATTGGTAGTTAATTATGCTGCCAGTCTCATAGATGATTGCGACTTTATTATGAACAACGCTGATTGAAACAAGGATATTCCAATGGAAAAATCAGATAACAAGCACGCGGTCATCACAGTAGCGATCTGTTTTCTGATCGCGGTGATCGAGGGCCTGGATATTCAGGCCGCAGGTATTGCAGCCGCGGGTATTCGTGAGCATTTTGGTCTTGACAGCTCGCAATTGGGTGTGTTTTTCAGTGCAGGGATTTTAGGCTTACTGCCTGGTGCACTGGTCGGCGGTCGATTTGCAGATCGTATTGGTCGTAAGAAAGTCCTGATCTGGTCGACAGCAGTGTTTGCCGCATTTACTTTATGTACAGTTTGGGTAAACAGCTTTAACACGTTGCTGGCTGTGCGTTTCCTGGCGGGTGCCGGTCTGGGTGGTGCCATGCCAATTCTGATCACGCTGGCTTCTGAAGCTGTATCGCCAAAAAACCGTGGTCGTGCCGTGGGCCTGATGTACTGTGGTATGCCGGTCGGTGCTGCGATTCTGTCGTTAATTGCCGCAACTGAATTCGGTGCCAACTGGAAGAATGTATTCTACCTGGGCGGTTTATTACCGATTTTCGTGATTCCACTGATGATGCTGTTCCTGCCTGAGTCGAAAGAATACCTGAAAGTACAGAACAAAACTGCAGCTGAACTTGCCGCTGCTCCACAAGGTTCATTCAAGGATCTGTTTAACTCGAATAACCTGTTACGTACCCTGTGCATCTGGGTCAGCTACTTCTTCACGCTGATGGTGGTTTACATCATGCTGAGCTGGTTACCATCATTGTTTATGGAGCTGGGCTTCACCCGCAAAGACGGTTCAACTGCACAGTTCTACTTTATGGTTACTGCAACGATTGGTACTGTAATTTTGGGTATGTTGACCGACCGCTGGAAAAAAGCCTACGTGATTGTGTTGATGTACGGTGGTATTTTGGCAGGCCTATTGGCATTGAACGGTGCAAGCTCGCTGAGCCAGATGTATATGGCTGCAGCATTGGCAGGTGCCTTCGTGATTGGCTGTCAGGGCGTACTGTATGCTTTTGGTAGTATCGTGTATCCGACCGAAGTACGTGGTACTGGTGTAGGTGTTGCTTCTGCAGTAGGCCGTATCGGTGCAATGCTTGGCCCTGTGATTGCAGGTCAGTTACTGACTGCAGGCTTTGGTGCAGCAGGCGTTATTACCGCAGCGATTCCATGTATCATTATCTCTGCAGTATGTATGCTGATCCTGGTGAACCGCACCAAGGTGTAATACTGAAAAGATTAAAAAAAGCCTGCAAATGCAGGCTTTTTTAATGCTCAGAATTTAAAAAATCATCATGGTATTGATAGGGGGAATTTTCTGTTTTTGCTTATCATTTGCGATGCAATCAAAGCGATTTCCTAATTTATTAGGCATTGCAAAATAATACAGATATGGAACTGATTGCAAGATTAATCCGAATGAACAGTCATTCTATTTTTATCGCTAGCGCTAAAAATCCTCTACTATTTTGCGCTATGCTTGGGCGTAAATTGATATTTCAAGGGATGAAAATAATGCAGAATGCGGCTTTGATTGTGGTGGATGTGCAACGAGGATTTACGCCGGGAGGCAATTTGGCTGTGGCCAATGCTGATCAGATTATTCCGAACATCAACCAGTTGGGGCTGCATTTTGACAATATTGTGATTACCCAGGATTGGCATCCAGAAAATCACATTTCCTTTGCCGAGAATCATTCTGGTAAAACACCTTTTGAGATGATTCAGCTGGATTATGGCTCGCAAGTCCTGTGGCCAAGCCATTGTGTGCAAGGCACTGCTGATGCAGAACTTCATCCAGATCTGCATTTACCGACTGCCCAACTGGTCATCCGCAAGGGCGCGCATGCCCATATCGACAGCTATTCAGCTTTTCTGGAAGCAGATCAAAAAACCACAACCGGTTTGGCTGGCTATTTAAAAGAACGTGGCATTGATACGGTTTTTATTGTCGGCATTGCCACAGATTTTTGTGTGGCTTGGACCGCAATAGATGCCTGTAAACTGGGCTTTAAAAGCTATGTGATTTCCGATGCCACCAAAGGTATCGATTTACACGGGTCATTACAGCATGCCTGGCAAGATATGCTCGCGGCAGGGGTCAAGCGTATTTTGATGAAGGATATTGTTCAACGCCATATCTCCTAAAAAACAGGATCAAGCTGAAAAAGTTGCTGTTTTGCTGAATAGATATGGTACAACCTGCTCTCCAGATCAGAACAGCATAAATATTGGATGTATTGTATGTCTGCTTTTTTGCGCTTTACCCAATGTATTCAGAAAACCTTTGCCCTGTGGGTAGTGCTATTTGCCGCTATTGCTTTAATTTTCCCGGAAGCCTTTGTCTGGCTTAAAGCCTATATTACCTGGATGCTCGGAATTATCATGTTCGGTATGGGCATGATCATGACCGTGGATGATTTTAAAGGGGTAGTGCAAAGTCCCAAAGCTGTGGGGATTGGTGTGGTCGCACAATTTGTGGTGATGCCGGGACTGGCTTATGGCTTATGCCAGCTGTTTCAGTTGCCCCCTGAAATTGCCATCGGGGTAATTCTGGTCGGCTGTTGCCCGGGCGGCACAGCATCCAACGTGATTACCTATATGGCCAAAGGCAATACTGCGTTATCGGTTGCCTGTACTTCGGTTTCGACTCTTTTAGCACCTGTATTAACTCCGGCAATTTTTTATCTTCTGGCCAGCCAGTGGATTGAGATTAATGCCTTGTCGATGCTGGGTTCGATTCTGCAAGTGGTATTGTTTCCGATTATTCTGGGTTTAACGATTCGGGCGGTACTGAAGTCAAAAGTGGACTCTTATATTCAGGTGATGCCCTTGATTTCAGTGCTGGCGATTGTGGCCATTGTGGCAGCAATTATTGCAGGAAGTAAGACACAAATTTTACAATCTGGTTTATTGATTCTAGAGGTTGTGGCTTTGCACAATGGTCTGGGCTATCTGCTGGGTTTCTGGGCAAGCCGTTTGTTTAAATTACCTTATGCAGACTGTAAAGCCGTTGCGGTAGAAGTCGGCATGCAAAACTCGGGTTTAGGCGTGGCTTTAGCAGCAGTGCATTTTGCTGCCTCACCACTAACTGCGGTGCCGAGTGCCATTTTTAGTTTATGGCATAATATTTCAGGTCCAGCATTAGCGAGTTATTGGGCAAGCAGGACAGATAAAATAGAAGAATGATCAAGATATCTCTGTTGAGCACAGTTGTACTTCAGCACAGAATCCTAGAGATAAAAAAACCGAGCAGTTCAGCTCGGTTTTTTTATACCTTAAGTTTAAGAGGCCTTGGATTGTTTGGCTTTTAAAATTTCGGTTCTAAAGGTTTGTGCCAGTTCCGCCACTTCGCTGTCCATCCCGTTCATCATAAAGGCATGACGGGTCAGTACATTGGTTGGATTCGGCAGGCTAACCAGCTGATAACAATCCGAGATCTGTTTGAGCAACTCATTGGGTAAGTGAATAGCACTTTCCTTGGCAGTCAATTGTTGTACCAGACGTTCTGCTGCCTGGACAGGGCTGAGCTGCATGGCCTCAACGTGGCTGGAAATGGCACTGCGGGTCTGCAACACAAAACGTTTTTCTTCACGATAACGTTTGTACAGCACATCGGACAAGAGCTGGAACACGGTACTGATCATCACCAGGCAAGGCACTGCATTTGGTGTTTCTACCGTCATGCTAATGGTTGCGCCATGTTCATCAAATTTATGCACCGTGGTGATGTCTGAACTGTTTAACTTGTAGTGTTGCACACAGAGTTCAGTGGCTTTATTCAGGAAAATCTGGCATAGATTGAAATAGGGGATGGAAACGGTTTTATTGACCGAATCCATCAGCTGTTTAGGGTCATAAAACTGGATATTTAAGGCAATACACTTGTCATCCAGTACCACAGGTTTCGATTCTTTGATTTTAGCTTTGGCCTGAGCATTGTTCTGTGCCTGGGCAATCGCGACTGCGGCATTGTGCTGTTCTTGTTCCAAAGCCTGAGTCAGGGTTTGGATTTCATGTTTGAGGCGTGATTCATTATTGATACGTGCCAGATATTCGGTACGGCTTGGGCGGGCAATGGCACGGTAGGCCAACCATAACAAGCCATGAATCAGCAGCGATAATAAAATCGCCAGCCATTGGGTACGTAAAATTTCTCCAATACTGGGTTGAATGAGGGTAATTTCAATACTGCCCACTTTCTTTTCATTTTGCAGTGCTTCACGAACAAACACTTCACCTTGGCGTGTTTTGGTTAAACCACCTGTTGCCAGTACCTGATTGTTCGCATCCAAAATACGGATAGAAGCCACACTCGGGTTGGTGGCATAACGGTCGGCCAGTAAAGCCAATGACACCGTATTGGCCGGTTCCAGCTCGGACAGGCTGTCTGTGACCAGTTGTGAGGTCATCAGCTGTCCCTGACTGGCGCGGTTAGCATTCAGCTGATGCGTCGTCGCAAGTACCAGTAAAAAGGTGTGAAAAGCAAAACTTACAATCAGTAGGCTAGCAAATAGCCCTTGTCTAGGCGCATTCAACGTAAACTTCCAAGGCATTTATGTTCAAATTCGATTATGATTCTAGCAATAGTTGTAGCTCAGATCCGAGTCAATTCATGCGAGAAATCATTCTTATATCATTTTTGGGACCCGACCAGCCTAATCAATTTACACGATTAATGCAGGTATTGTCCGTACATTCGTTACAAATTTTGGACGTTGGACAAGCCGTCATCCACAACCAACTGACTTTAGGTATTGTTGTTTCGTCAGATGACCAAACTGCTACAGCATTAGCCATGAAGGAGATTCTGATTCTAGCACATGATATTGGCTTAACAGTGCGCTTTAAACCAATCTCTACATCAGAATATGATCAATGGGTGAGTGAAGGTGGGCAGACCCGTTATATCGTGACGGCACTGGCACCTGAATTGACCGCCTCACATTTGCAGGCCGTGACCCAGATCGTCTCTAACCAGGGTTTTAATATTGAAACCGTGACCCGTTTGTCGGGCCGCCCAGAGCGCAATGGCACAGTTGAAGGACCAAAACGCTCTTGCGTACAATTTGGCCTCAAAGGACAAATGCTCGATGCCACTGCCATGCGTGCCGCCTGCTTGCGTTTATCCAGTGAACTGAGTGTTGATGTTGCGGTTCAGGAAGATAATGCTTACCGTCGTAATCGCCGTCTGGTCTGCTTCGATATGGACTCGACCCTGATTGAACAGGAAGTGATTGATGAGTTGGCCATTGAAGCCGGTGTTGGTGAACAAGTGGCTGAAATCACTGAACGTGCCATGCAAGGTGAACTGGACTTCCAGCAAAGTTTCCGCGCCCGTGTCGCTTTGCTCAAAGGTATGGATGCCTCTGTTTTACCCAAAATTGCTGAACGTCTGACCGTGACTGAAGGGGCAGAGCGCCTGATTTCAACCTTGAAAGCGTTGGGCTATAGAACTGCAATTCTTTCCGGTGGTTTCCAGTATTTTGCCGAATATCTGCAAGAAAAATTGGGGATTGATGAAGTCCATGCCAATATTCTGGATGTAGAAGATGGCGTGGTCACAGGTGAAGTCAAGGGTCATATTGTGGATGGCGCTCGCAAAGCCTTGTTGCTACGTGAATTGGCAGACAAAATGGATATTTCACTGGAGCAGGCCATTGCCGTGGGCGATGGTGCCAATGACTTGCCAATGTTGTCGATTGCCGGTTTAGGGGTGGCTTTCCGCGCCAAACCTCTGGTTCGCCAGAATGCCAATCAGGCGATTTCAAGTGTGGGTCTGGATGGGGTGTTATATCTTCTAGGTGTACATGATAAAGACCTGAGTCGTGCCTAATGGTTCAGTCTAACGGTGGATGTTATTGACAAAACGCGACATTGATGTCGCGTTTTTTTGTGGTCAAAATAGTGAAATTACGATGAACGGTTGGCTTAAATTGCCGATCAAAACACCAATCTATCCATTGATAGAAAATATTTTTTTAATGCTTTTAATGCATTATTTTTTTTTGTAATGACACGGCAAGTCCGAGCCCATCTTATTTCCAGAAAAAGTTAAAAATAAAAAAATGTAATGACAAAATAATATTGCGACAAGGTATGTCGCTTGTTGAAAATACAAGACTTTTTTTCTTCAAAAAACTCCGCATAATGCTTGCATAGAAATTGATATAAATATATTTCAGCATTTATTCACGCTATCGGGGATTTGATTTAGACCCATATAAAAGTGTCAACATCCTTTATAGGACGGAGGTTTTTATGGTTACAGCGAATTTAGCAACCATCATAGGCTTAAGCTTGATTGCCGCTGCTTTGATAGCTGTTTTCTTCTCGCCTTATCGTCGTTTGTTAAGCTTTATGTTTGCAGGTATGCTGTTTTGGGGCTTGATTGAAGCCATTCGCTTTAGTACTCAACTGGCGTTTGATTTACCGATAGGATACAGCTACCTGACGGCGTTAATGTCGGTCATGGGGATTTTAACCCTGCTATTAATCCGCGAAGATCGTCGTGCAGAACGCGCTTTAGCCAAACGTCGCTATATTGAACATACACCAGTCTATGATGATGAGCAGCAACACTACTCAAGCCGTTAATTTGAAAAACTGATAATCAATAAAAAAAGATGTGCTGCGGCACATCTTTTTTTATTGATTATTGTTATACAAAGCCTTACTTCAAAAAACCCAAGTTATGGTAGGATAAGTCGTCAATTTTCCAACAATTACAATAGGCTTAAATGTCATGAAACTATCTTCGATTCCTGTCGTAAAATTACCACTGGTCGATGTAAGCACGGATCCGCTTGATTTGTTAGTTGCGGGCTTAGCTTTGCGTATGAAACAGTTGGCGCGTACCAGTCCAAAATTTATTGAACTGGTTCATGAACGTCAATTCCGTATCCAAATTGGCACTGATCTGGGCTTTGCACGTCAAATTATTGTAAATAATGGGCAAATTGACACAGTAGCAGGCGATGCAGAAAAAGCGGACTTCATTTTGCAGTTCGCAGACAGTGAACAGGGCGTAAAAACCTTAATGAAAGGTGATCCAAGCGCTTTCATGACCGGCATGCAAAATGGCACGATTAAAATGGAAGGCGATTTTGGCCT
The DNA here is from genome assembly GCF_044130295.1 of Acinetobacter uliginosus. Classification (NCBI taxonomy): domain Bacteria; kingdom Pseudomonadati; phylum Pseudomonadota; class Gammaproteobacteria; order Moraxellales; family Moraxellaceae; genus Acinetobacter; species Acinetobacter uliginosus. Next base: position 45,919 of record NZ_JBIQOC010000012.1, read on the forward strand.
TTTGGTCTGGTTTAATAAGGTTGCCAAACTGATTCCGCCAAAATTACCAAAACCGGTACAAGAAAAAGTGAAACTGGTACGTTCATTTATTCGTGAAAAGACTGGTAAATAATTAAGATTAATTGAAAAATATAGTTTTCCTATTAATAATACCCCCCGCTTATATAGGGGGTATTTTTATGAAGAAAATTTTAACAGCTTCAGTAATTGCAGCGTCAATGACTTTTACTGGTTGTGCGAGTATTTTTTCTGGTTCAACACAGACTTTGACTTTTAAATCAGTACCAGAGTCAGCCAACATCACTATTACAAATAAATCAGGTGAAAAGATTCATACTGGCTCGACTCCTGCTACTGTGACTTTAAAACGTGGTAATGGTTTCTTTAAACCAGCAGGATATGAAGTTGCTTTCTCAAAAGAAGGTTTCCAAACTAAAAAAATTCAAGTAACTGCAAGTGTAAATGGCTGGTATATAGGTAATATTATCTTTGGTGGTTTACTTGGTCTTCTGATTATTGATCCAGCTACTGGAGCAATGTATACATTGTCTCCAAAAGATGTAAATGCAGTTTTAGAAACTCAACAATCAGCAAAAGTTAAAGGTCAGCAATCATTAACAGTGATGTTAGTTCAAGACATTCCTACAGATGTGATGGACCGCGCAAAATATCTTACAACTCTTTAATTAGAATAAAAAAGCCCTCAATCGAGGGCTTTTTTGTGATGGCAATATTGTCGCCTTATTCAACTTCCAGATTAAAGGTCACCGGACCATCATTGACCAGATGTACTTTCATGTCGGCGGCAAAAATACCCGTTTGCACATTTTTAAATTGAGATTTTGCATAGTCGACCAAGGCTTCATATAAAGCTTTTGCCTCACCCGGTGGCATGGCTGGACCAAAGTCCGGACGTAAACCTTTTTGGGTTTGTGCCATCAAGGTAAATTGCGAAACCAATAATACTCCACCACCGGCCTGAGCCACATTCCAGCCCATTTTGCCCTGTTCATCATCAAAAAAACGGTATTTCAATATCTTGTCGATCAGCTTTTTGCCTTTTTCCAGATTGTCTTCTTTAGCTAATCCCAGAAAAACCAAAATGCCTTTTTCAATTTGCCCAGTGGTTTCACCATCCACCACAACCTTTGCTTCTAGAACCCGTTGCAATAATGCACGCATAACTTAACCAATTTAAATCTTCAATTTATCCGCAGCATTGTAACAAACAGGCAGAAATTTAAGCTTTAAAATACACACAATATCTCAACAGAATCATCAGGTTTGGTTAAAGATATTTTGCTCTATCTTGACATGAATGAATCCAAGCAGACTTTAATGAAACTGGATATGAAGATGCAAATGTGAGAGTCGTGACTCAAGGCCGCTCACAGGAAATAAAATACAGCTCTATTACGGAATAACACTGAGGTTTATCTGTGACTCTATTGCCTTGACGGGTCCAGCTGTACGCAAAACTAGCAATATCAAGATAAAAAGTGTGTTTTAATGCAGTCAGCACAGCGAAATTTCATTAGATATGGCTCCAATCATTCAATCTTTGCTTGATACCGACTTGTACAAATTCACCATGTTACAGGTGGTATTGCATAAATTTCCTCAAACGCACAGTGTTTATCATTTTCGTTGCCGTAATTTAGAGGATACCGTTTATCCGCTGACGGATATTCTGGGCGATTTGAATCAGCAACTCGACTATTTATGCCAGCTTAAGTTTAAAGAAGATGAGCTGCTTTATCTGCGCAGTTTGCGTTTTATCAAAAGTGACTTCGTCGATTATCTGGAACTGTTCCAGCTGAAACGTCGTTTTATTAAAGCCAGCATTGATGAGCAAGGCCGTCTGGACATCTGGATTGAAGGTCCGATGGTTCAGGCCATGATGTTTGAAATTTTTGTTCTGGCCATTGTCAATGAACTGTATTTCATGCGTATTCGCAGTGATGAAGTTTTGGCAGAAGGTGAACGCCGTTTGCAAGCCAAAGTCGAACTGTTAAAGCATTATGAAAAAGAACTGAAGCCTCATGAACCACCTTTCTTGGTGTCTGACTTTGGTACGCGTCGTCGTTATAGCTTTGTATGGCAAAAGCATGTGATTGAAGTATTTAACCAAGCCTCACCGAATATTTTCCGTGGCACCAGCAATGTGTTGATTGCGAAAGAATTGGGAATTACTCCGATCGGAACCATGGCGCATGAGTTTTTACAGGCTTTTCAGGCTCTGGATGTGCGTTTACGCGATTTTCAGAAAGCGGCACTGGAAACCTGGGTGCAGGAATATCGTGGTGATTTAGGGATTGCCCTGACCGATGTGGTAGGAATGGATGCGTTCTTGCGTGACTTCGATCTGTATTTTGCCAAACTGTTTGACGGTTTGCGTCATGACAGTGGGGATCCCTATGCATGGGGTGATAAAGCCTATGCGCACTATAAGAAATTAAAAATTGACAGCAAAACCAAGATGCTGACCTTTAGTGATGGGCTGAATCTGGAAAAAGCCTGGGGCTTGCATCAATACTTTAAAGACCGTTTTCAGGTCAGCTTCGGTATAGGCACCAATTTAACCAATGACTTGGGACAAACCCCACTCAATATTGTGTTAAAACTGGTGGAATGCAATGGTCAATCGGTAGCAAAAATTTCCGACAGTCCAGGAAAAACCATGACCGATAACGATACCTTCCTGGCCTATTTACGTCAGGTATTTAATCTCAGCGCAACAGAATAATCATCATGGCTATAGCTGATTTTTTGCTAAACCAATGCAAAAAAATCAGCATAATAGTGAAAATGACTTATGCTAAGATCGTCCATGTTGATCTAAATAAAACACGAAAAAAGTATGACTGTATCTGCATTTAATTTTGCTCTGCTGATAGAAGCAGAAGAGCTGGTTCCGTTTTTAGGCAATGAAAAATTACGCATTGTCGATTTAAGCCGTCGTTCTGTTTATGATCAATTGCATATTCCGCATGCCATTCATGTGCAACCGAAGCAGCTGGTACGCCAAGAAGAGCAGGCTTCAGGTTTGTTGCCTGATGTAGAGGGCTTAAAAGCCCTGATTGAATATCTGAATATTTCTCCTGAACATCATGTGGTGGCTTATGATGATGAAGGTGGGGCTTGGGCAGGGCGCATGATCTGGAACCTGCATTGTCTGGGTTTTGAAAATACCAGCTTGTTGAATGGTGGCATTCATGCCTGGCTGGCAGCCGGTTTGCCGACTTCTTCAGAAGTGGAAAAATTAGTTCCCGTAGTGCCTCTGGTGGACATTAACCAGACCAATATTGAAAAGTACCGTATTGAATATGCAGAGCTGTTAGAAAAAGTACAAAACAATAGCATTCAATTGTGGGATTGCCGCACCGAAGATGAATATACCGGTCTTCGACTTGCAGCGCGACGCGGCGGTCACATTCCAAATGCCCGACATTTTGAATGGAGTACTGCCCTAAATCGTGAAAATCATTTAAAATTGCATCCTTTACAACGCACTCAACAGCGCTTGGAACAACTGGGTTTCAATTTAAAACAACCTGTGGTGGTCTATTGTCAGTCACATCATCGTTCGGGTTTGGCCTATATTCTGGGCCGATTGCTCGGTTGGAAGATACAGGCTTATGATGGTGCGTGGAGTGAATGGGGCAACCGCCTCGACAGTCCGATTATTACCGGAGAGTTACCATCTTGAGCTTCGCATCACGTTTAAAAAAACAAATTTTTATTCAAGCACAACGTGTTGTGCCACAACACCAATTATCACGTGTCGTGGGTAAACTGGCTGCCAGTGAACATCCGATTATCAAAAATACCGTGATTCAGGTTTTTAAAGCCCAGTATGGAATTGATATGTCGATTGCTGAACAAAGCAATGCATTAAAATTCAAATCATTTAACGAATTTTTTACCCGCTCTTTAAAAGAGGGGGTACGCCAAATCGATACCGATCCGCACAGTATTGTGTCGCCTGCCGATGGCGCCATTTCACAATTGGGTCAGATTGAAGAGGGTGACATTTTTCAGGCCAAGGGGCAAAGCTTTTCGGTGGAAAAACTGATTGCCGATCCGCAATTGGCCGAACCGTTTAAAAATGGTCATTTTGCTACGGTGTATTTATCACCTAAAGATTATCACCGTGTGCATATGCCTTTTGCCGGGACTTTGACTGAAACCTTGTATGTTCCAGGGGAATTGTTCTCGGTCAATCAAACCACTGCGGAAAATATTCCGGGTCTGTTTGCGCGTAATGAACGGATGGTGTGTTTGTTTGATACTGAGCTGGGGCGTATGGCGGTGGTTTTAGTCGGTGCGATGATTGTTGCAGGTATTGAAACTGTGGCAACGGGTAAGGTGAAACCGACAGGGCATTTGGAATTGAACCAACACAACCTGTTTCTGGAAAAAGGAGCAGAGCTGGGCCGTTTCTATTTGGGTTCAACTGCTGTGGTGCTATTTGAAAAAGATAAAATGCAATGGGACCCGATGTTTAAAGCCAATTCCGTTGTAGTGATGGGCGAGGCTTTGGGGCATACGGTTTAAGCTCCTCTCTTAATCCCTCCCTTGCGAAGCAATGCTTCTCACCTTTAATAAAGGGAGGAGTTCCCTCTCCTATAAGGAGAGGGCTAGGGAGAGGTGAAAATAAAAAGCGCCTCAAATAAGGCGCTTTTTAATGTCTAAAAATTAACGTTTCACCACAATCGAATCAATACCACTGCGTTGCAAGGTTTGCTGTGCAATCATGGCAGCTTCCTGAGAATCATAAGGCCCAGAAATTACCCGGTACCAAGTTTGACCGCCTTCAACCGATTTCACTACATCTGCAGATAGACCATTCAGGATAATTTCGGCACGGCGTGCATCGGCACTATCTGGATCGGGATAGCTACGCACCTGCAAAATATAACTTGGCTGGTGGGCAACAGGTGCTTCAGAACTTTCCAGACCTGGCTCGGCTGTTTCAGCCGGAGCAGCCGTTTCTGTTTCTGGAGCTTCAACAATCACTACAGTTTCTGAATTTTTAGTTTCAGGAACTGCCTGATCTGGAATGGGTGTCACTTGCTGTTGTGGCAATAAATCGTAGAAACGATAGTCCTTGTTGGTATCTTCCTGATAATGTTCAGAACTGATCTGATTTTTCGGTTTAACCGGTGCCCACGGTTTCCACAGCATCAAAGCTACGGCAAAACTCAACACAATTAAAATAACCACCAGCGTTCCCAGCCATGCAGGAATCAATGGCTTTTTCGGCTTATTCGGTCGCTCAGAGACACCGCGCTGCGTTTTTCCAAACACGTGGGATTCCTCGTGTATTATTTTTAATTTAAATCTATTTAAAATAAGGTGTTATTTTTAGATAACACCTTATTTACCCTATTGTCTATAAATCATTAACTAAGTTTAGATGATCACAAACATGACTTTTGCTGCGAGTAACAACATTGCTGCACAAGGGAATTAATTATTACATCGCCACTTCAAGCATAGCTTTCGGTCTTGCGGCGATGCAAAACCTTGTTGTGCTTACATCGCCTCAGGAGCAGATACACCTAATAATTCTAAACCATTACGTAAAACCTGTTGTACGTTTACTGAAAGTAATAAACGGGCTTGTGTAAGTTCAGCATCATTATTGAGTACTTTATGCTCATTATACCAACCGTGGAATAATGCTGCCAATTCTTTCAGATAGTTACCTACTTGATGCGGTTCATAACTGTTGGCTGCGCGAATCACGATCTCAGGGTAGGCTGCAAGTTTGGCCAGAATTTCTGTTTCTGCATCCAGCGCAAGTTTCGCCGCAAATTGACGTGCATTCGCAGCATCAAAGTTCACACCTGTTGTAACCGCTTTTTCTAGCATACGGCAGATACGGGCATGTGCATACTGAATGTAATACACGGCATTGTCTTTACTTTGAGAAACAGCAAGGTCCAAGTCGAAATCGATGTGCTGTTCAGACTTACGCATCACATAGTAGAAACGCGCTGCATCGTTGCCGACTTCTTTGCGCAGGTCACGTAAAGTCACGAACTGACCTGAACGGGATGACATTTGCACCATTTCACCACCACGCCACAAGCTCACGAACTGAACCAAAAGCACGGTCAATTTTTTCGAGTCATAACCCATGGCATCAATGGCTGCTTTAACACGCGCAATATAACCGTGGTGGTCTGAACCCCAGATATCGACGATATCGGTATAGCCACGTTGTAATTTATTCAGGTGGTAAGCAATGTCAGAGGCAAAGTAAGTGGTTTGACCATTACGGCGTTTCACTACGCGGTCTTTTTCATCGCCAAATTCGGTCGATTTAAACCAGATATTGCCATCTTGTTCATAAAGATAGCCACGTTGATCCAGTGTTTGTAGTGCTTCTTCAATTTTTTCAGTTAAAGATGCTTCACTGAACCATTGGTTGAAGGTTACACCAAATTCGCCCAAGTCATCTTTAATGTCATCAAGAATCGCTTTGAGCGCCGCTTGATGGAAGATGCGGTAGCCTTCACCAATCAATGCTTGAGAATTGTGAATCAAGCCATCGATGTGTTTTTCTTTATCGCCCGATAACACCACTTTGTTGCCGTCAGCATCCAGTTCTTCAGCGTATTGAATATCTTCAGGTACATCTTTATATACGTCTGCAACCGGACGTACATAAGCAGTGCCGTCTTGGTCAATAATGATTTGCGCGATTTCTTTAACGTAGTCGCCTTGGTAGGCATTTTTAGGGAAGACTAAGGTTTGACCCGTAAGCTCTAAATAACGCAGGTATGTAGAGGTCGCCAGAATGTCCATTTGACGGCCAGCATCATTGACATAATATTCACGGTCAACTTTGGCACCGGTTGCTTCCAGCAGATTGGCAACGGTCATGCCATAGGCTGCACCCCGACCATGACCAACGTGCAGGCTTGAAGTCGGGTTTGCTGAAACAAATTCGACTTGAACGCGTTTTTCACCATTGGCTTGAGTACGACCAAATTGATCTTTTTGTGCTTGAATCTGGTCTAAAATAGCAAAGCGCTGGTCGGCATTTAAAAAGAAGTTGATAAAGCCGGGACCCGCAATTTCTGCTTTGCTGATGTCTGCTACTTCAGGCAATGCAGCAAGAATTTTTTCTGCAAGATCACGAGGCTTCATACCCGCAGCTTTAGAACCAATCATGGCAATATTCGAAGCGAAGTCACCGTAGCTTCGGTCTTTGGTTCGCGTTAAATGACCGCTGTTATTCCAGTCGGATGGAAGTACACCTTCAGCTTGAAGAGATTGCACTGCATGATCGAGAGCTGCTTGGATTGCCGTATTCATAATCAGTCGAAAAATAAATGTCGCAGAAAAACAGCAAATATAGCAAATTTCGTGGTCTTTAGGTGAATGCATTTGTATTGAATGAATCTTGTCCGACAACTAACGCAGAATTGAAGCAGGAAAATTCTGCAAAAGATTCAAAAAAGCAGGATTTTCTAGGCTTTTGCTTTTCCCATTGTGCTAACCCTGTTGCCTTTGGTGCGTAAATTAACAGACAAACGGGTTGATCTTTATGCTCCCAATTCACCGAAGTGAATCAGTTCTTAGTCCAGACCAGTTGCTTTGATGAATAGGCTTTATTGATTTTGAACAGGTCTTTAAAGCAATACATCCACCAAGGCACGGATCATCCCCAGCACCAAACCGATAAATGCACCGACTACGACCCCATTGACCCGGATCATGTGCAAATCGCCACCGACTTCATTTTCAATTTTGTCGATCATTTCGCGAGAATCCCATTCATGAATGCGTTCGCTAATAAAACGGATCACTTTTTCACTGTATTGATCACTCAAATTGACGGCAAGCCCACTCATTCGTTCATTCAGCAATTGACGTACTGCCGGATTGGAAATGATATTTTCCCCGACCTGTTGAATCGCAACTCGCAGATTTTGTGCAATGCCTGAATCGGGTTTGAGCAAGTCTGCTTTAATCGCATCACAGAGAATCACTACGGCACCACTGATAAAATTTAGTACCTGAGGACTATCTAGCAGGGCATCTTTGATACTGTTTAGACGATAGCTGGCCTCACTTTCACTGTCTGCCAGTTCCAGCATCAGCTGCTGACCCATCTGTTCAATTTTTTGCCGCCAGGGATGCTGTGGATCGGCCAGCATGGATTCCACTCGTTCAATCAGTGAATCAATGGTGCGTTGCTGCACATCAATCCCAATCCAGCTGGCACCTTTGGCCAGCTTCCACACGCCCAGTTCTTTGAACAGCCGACGGGTAAGTTCATGGGCTTGTTCTGGATGAGAAATCATCCATTCGTGTGCCAAATCGAGTCCACGTTGCAATACATCCTGATGGAAGTCATTTTCTAGTACCGCGCGCAGCATTTCACTGGCCAGGGTGTTAACCTGGGTGTTACGCACCCATTGCACACTGTTGTTTTGAATAAAGTTTCCAATCTGTTCCTGACCAACAAATTCGAAAATCTTCGGTACGGTTTGCTGAATGACCTGAGTGACTTGAGTATTATTTTCCGGTTTTGCCAGCCATTGTCCGACCGCAAGACTCAGATCGGTACTTTGCAGGCTTCTTTCCACCACTTGTGGAGATAAAAAGTTTTCCTGTACAAAACGTCCCATCGATTCGGCAATCCTGGCCTTATTGCGCGGAATGATTTCAGTGTGGTCGAGCAGAAACTTGGGAATTGGCATTTTCCCAAAAGGATTGCGGAACAATACGGTAATGGCATACCAGTCGGCCAGTCCGCCGACCACACCCGCTTCGGCAGAAAGCATGAAAATATGAACCAGCCAGGCATATTCAGGAATCAGCTTGGCAACCAGCATCAGCACTAACCAGATCACGATAGCACTGATGAGGGCAATGGTGGCAAAGCGTTTACTGCGTTGCAAACTTGGTGTGGTGATTGCTTCCGCTGTGGTCATGCAGGATTCCTGTCGGTTACTAAACTGTTGTTATTTTGCTGTTTTCGGCATTGCTGGTGCTAGAATTTGGCCGTTAGAACCCAAGCCATACTTTTGTCCTAGATATTTTAAAATCAAATAGGCATCAAAGGCATCATCGGGTGCTTTTTTCTGATCTTTATAACATTCAATGGTATAGGAAACTTGTACCGGGTCAATAGTCACCACGCGCGGCATATCATAAAACGGGTCAGGCCAGAAGCCAGGATAGCGGCGGTAATAACCATAGGGATAGTACATCGGGGTGGAGTAGACCACGGCCTGACGTGGGGGCTGGTTACGGTTACTCGGATCATCCAGTACTTTAAAATAGCGGAAGCCATTTTGTACCGTGGTCTGGGCGGCTTTCACCAGAGTAATTTCTTCGGCAGTCCCAAAATTCATGTTAGGACGGGCCTGAAAACTGATGCGATAGCTTTGTGCATTCAGGGGCGTATTGCTGAATTGCCCCAGTTGGTCAAAAGTCAGCGGTTTTGAAGGTGTGGTTGCACAGCCTGACAGCGCTATGGCCACGACCATACTCAAACCTATAATGCTGTTCTTCATGTTAAACCTCCATACGATTTACTGTGCGCGGGGAGGAGACACAATAAATGTTTAGAAACGACTATTCGGTTGGGTTAAAAATTCGAGCTCTTCCGCAGTTGAGCTACGTGCCAGGATGGCATTGCGGTGCGGATAGCGCCCGAAACGGTCAATAATGGCTTTATGCTGTTTTTCATAATCCAGATTCAGGGGATTATTTAAGCGTTGAAATAATTTTAACGCGAATTCGTGGATCAGTTTCGATTCACTGTGCATAAAGGGCATATATAAAAACGTACGTTGTTCTGGACTTAATTGTTTATCCAAATCCAGGCTAATGGCTTCTTGCGCCAGAGCCAAGGCTAAGGGGTCCTGGGCAAAGGCCTGAGCTTGATCCCGAAACAGGTTACGTGAGAATTGATCCAGAATAATAATTTCAGCCAGGCGGCCTTCAGCCGTTTTACGCCATGACCACAGTTCGGCTTGTGCCGCCTTTTGGTGAATGTCATAAAACTTTTGCTTGATCAGTGCATCAAAATCATCACTTTTTGCAAACCACAGCGGCTGGGTTTCCGGATTAAACCAAAAGTCCAAAACATCTGGATAATTCATAATATTTACAAATCCTTAGCACTTATTATTCAATACAAACACAAAATTCAGATGTCTTATACAGTATCTTTGTGATAAAAATTTGCCAGAAATAAAATTGACGTTTTGCTTGAAAACTATACAGGGTGTAATGTAGCAGCCAAAAATCACGTTATACTGATATAAACTGATGATTTTATTTTAGTAGTTTTATTTAGTAGTTATCTTCCGATAAGCGAGATTGTTAATGAGTCAACCCGAATCGACCTCTCAAGTTATGGTACCAACTTGGGTGGATTCTTCGCTGTTTAAGGGCATGTTGCGCGGTATTGAACGTGAAAGCCTGCGTATGCAAAGCAATGGCTTTTTATCCCAGGCAACACATCCTCAGGCACTTGGTTCTGCATTAACACATCCGCATATCACCACTGACTATTCTGAAGCCTTGATGGAATTTATTACTCCTCCACAAGACAGTATTGAAAAAGCACTCGATTATCTGGCCGATATTCATGCCGTTACACACCGTCATCTGGAAAATGGGGAAAAACTCTGGCCCTTGTCGATGCCCTGCATGCTGGATGATGACGAAAAAAGCATTCGTTTAGCCCAATATGGTAGTTCTAATATTGGACGATTCAAGACTTTATATCGCCGTGGTTTAGGGGTGCGTTATGGTCGCCGTATGCAAACCATTTCCGGGGTGCATTATAATTTATCTTTTCCAGATCAACTGTTTGAAGCACTGCAACAGCATGAAAGCAATGAAGATCTAAAAAGTCTCAATTTGCAGGATTATCGCAGTCACCGTTACTTTGGCTTGATCCGTAATTTCATTCGTCTAACGCCCTTGGTGATGTTCCTGTTGGGGGCTAGCCCTTCGGTCTGCCAGTGCTTCATGACCGGACGTGACCATCATCTGTTGCCTTTGTTAAAAGGTACCCTGTTCTTGCCTTATGCAACAGCACTGCGGATGGGCAATTTTGGCTATCAGAATTCTGCCCAGAAGCAATTGGGTATTCACTACAACAACCTGTCGGGTTATCTGGAGGGTTTGCAAAAAGCCGTGAAAACGCCTTATGCACCTTTTAGCCGTTTGGGGCTCAATGATGAACACGGTGAACCGATTCAAATTAATGATCATGTGTTGCAAATTGAAAATGAATACTACAGCTTAATCCGTCCGAAGCAGGTGCCTCAAGCAGGAGAAACACCATCCCAGGCACTGCAAAATCGCGGAGTCGGTTATGTGGAACTGCGTGCAGTCGATGTCAATCCATACAGTCCGATCGGAATTGATGAAAACACGGCAGCATTTCTGGAAGTCTTGGCACTGCATTGCTTGCTACAAGACAGCCCGGATTTACTCGATCCGGAACAGGAACGGATTGAGCGTAATCAGGCCGAAGTGGTCAATCGTGGCCGTGCACCGAATGCCGCTATTCTGGATGCGGCTGGGAAACATCCGATTGAGGATTGGGCACGTGCGCAGGTCATCAAAATGCAGCCTTGGGCTGATTTACTGGATGCGACTTATGATACCCAAATGTATTCAGCAGCCCTGGTGGTCATGCTCAATCGTATTGATGAAGTAGATGAAACCCTGTCTGCCCAGGTTATAGCCGATACTTTGGAATATGGTGGGACATGGGGTTTTGGTAGTATGATGGCGCTGCAACATGCAGCAACTTATGAACAGCACCCTTTAAGCCCGGATACGCTGGCTTATTTTGATGGTTTGGCGGGGCAGTCATTGCAACAGCAACAGCAACTGGAACAAGATACGAGCATCAGTTTTGAGCAATATCTTGCCGATTATCGATAAAAATTAAGAGGATTTGCCATGCAATGGAGTTATCGCTTCGTGAGTGGTTTTTTATTTTTAGCTAGTGTCGCGGGGATGGCATTTGCGTTGTATTTAGAGCATGGACAAGGGCTTGAGCCTTGTCCACTCTGCGTTTTTCAGCGTATAGGGCTAATTGGGCTGGGGATTATTTCCCTGATCGCTTTCCTGCATAACCCCATTTCAAATGCGTTTAAGCGTTTTTATGCTTTGTTGGGTACGCTTAGTATCCTCTGGTCCGCAGGGGTGGCTGCACGTCATGTCTGGCTGCAAAATTTGCCACCCGATCAGGTGCCGAGCTGTGGTCCAGGTTTAGATTATTGGCTGGATACTTTGCCGTTAAAGTCGGTATTTGAACAGGTGCTGAAAGGTTCGGGTGAATGTGCCAAGGTTGACTGGACTCTGTTTGGACTATCGCTTCCGGTATGGTCATTGGCCTTCTTTACCGTACTTGCCTTGATCAGCCTGTGGCAACTATTGCGTCACTATCCAGGAATGAACAATAAAACAGCCAAGAAAAAATAAAGAGGTCTATAAAAAAGCCAACTGAATGTTGTAATGCTGATCAGTTAAGGAGTTTAGAAATAAACTCCTTAACTTTTTAGTGATTCATGGCGGAGTCTTACCATTTTAAATCAAACCCTTGCAGCTCATTGGTTACTTTGGTTTCGCCCTGAGAAGCACTGCTTCGTAAGACCAAAGGCATTTGTCATCCACAAAACTCGTCAGCCACTATCAACTCGCAAATTTATCGCAGAAACAATCATTTTTTAATATAGTCCGGCCTCAAACAGTTGCGGATGACTTTCCCACATATCAAATACAGTCATGAATTTAAAAAAGAAAATACCAGTCAATTTCTTAACTGACTGGCATTAAACCGAACGTTGGCTTTTTTATTTTTTACTTAAGTCAGTGCAATACCTGATAAATCTTCCAGCTGCATGCGGTATTCATGCACTTCTTCTTTGACCTGTTCATTTTGCGGCGGGTAGAACCATTTCACGATCTGTTCCGCCACACTGGAATGATAGTTGATTTCAAAATGACTTAAGCCATAAAAGATCGCTTTATGGGATTGGGGCACTTTCAGTTGAAAGCGCGGATTTGGATGTTCACCCAAAGCACTGTCTACACTGACCAGATAGTCCCCCAGCACCTTTAAGGTTCGGTTCTTTTTGTTTTCATATTCAATGGTGCCGGCAACCAGGTAAGTATTAATATGTTTCGGTAGGGGAGCCGGTTTACGGTTGTCATCCATGCCGCCAATCCGGGCATGATTATGTTCCCAGTCATCATCGCGGACACTGCCATAGCGCAAATCCAGAATGCCATTGCTGCGGATATTGACAATATGCCGGATGATTTTCACAAAGGGAAAATGCCCAAGTTTGTCTTGCAGGATAAACCCGAAACGTTCCAAGACTGCACCATGATGCGGAGAACCTAGGCAGACCAAGTTCTCGGTCAGATGTATCCATTGATACATGTTCTGTTTGCCGTAAAACAGGGCACTGCGTAAGACCAGGCCGCCCATGCTGTGGCCAATTAAATCAATGCTGGTAATGCGCGGATTGCGACGAATCAAATCTTCTAGGGTATGGGAAAGACTACGGCCATTGGCCGAGATACGACGTCCGCTATTGTAGTTCAGGTACAGCATGGTGTTATTGTCACGTTGCGCCAACAATTTTTCGCCTATACCGCCATATTGCGTGTTGCTCCAGTCCAGATGGTTCATGCACAAGCCATGTACAAAAATGACCACGCGACCGGATAAATCCCCTTTTTGCAGTCCACCATAGTGGTCATACAGCACCATCGGCAGTGCCATCGGGTTCTGGTATTTTAATAAATAATCACCCAGCACCCCGTTGAGCACCCCGACGAGAAAGTGCAGAGTAGGTGTTAGCGGCTTGTCATGTAATTTTGGATATTTTTCAATAATCTGACGTAAACCGGGTGCCAGTAAATAGTTGCCGTAGTTGAGCAGGGTGTCGAAGGACAGCTGATACAGTTTGTCGATATAAGGAATTTTTTGCAATTTTTTCGAGCGTTGGTCACTCATGCCAAACAGGCTAATTAAAATTTCACGTTGAATCGCCTGGATCAGCTCCTGCATGACGTCGTTTAGACGAGTCGTCACCAATTGTGCGAGACCTTCCAATACATCAGCTTGACTGGGCGGTGTACGGTCCCATCTACAATAGGTTTCATGTAATGGGGTTAAACTCGGCATTTGATCCTGTCCTTTCTGTGACCATGTTTCCCATACTCTTTATTTTTTCTTGGGATCACGGTATAAACTCTTAGCTTTTCATTTTATATCGTTCATCTGGAACAGCTTTTACAATAACGATGATTGAGCTTCAGTATTAATTTTTTTGTCTGACAATTTTGGTTATATCTAGATAAAAACAGATGGGTAGCTAAAACTCAGGTATAAAATAAATCTAGTTTAAATTTGGCAATGATGCAATAAAAAACTATGAACATCATTTATTTACATGGATTTCAAAGCAGTGCTTTATCCATAAAAGGCCAGCAAATTAAAGACTACTGTCAGCAGCAGGGCAATGTTCAGGTGCATCTGCCGGATCTCAACATGCCGCCCGAGCAGACAATGGCACATCTAGCAGCCATGATTGAAAGTCTGGATCGGGTCGTGCTGGTGGGGAGTAGTCTAGGCGGCTTTTATGCGACACAGCTGGTCGCAAAGTATGGCGTGCCGGCTGTTTTAATTAATCCTGCTATGCGACCATGGCAACTATTTCGTGACTTATTTGGCAGTGATCAGATTCCCTATGTGGTGAATGCTGAATGGACGCTGGATCATACCCATCTGGATCAGCTTGAGCAGATGGCAGTGCCATTTGTGCAAGATGCGGACAAAATTTTAGTGTTATTACAACAAGGGGACGAAGTTTTGGATTATCGTGAAGCACAGCGCTATTATAGCAATGCTTCACATCAGTCCATGCTGATTACCGAAGCAAATGGCAACCATGCGATGGAAAATTTCGCAGACAAAATACCGATGGCCTTACAGTTTCTATCGGATTGTATAAATTAAGGAAACAGTACAACGTGTCTCAATATACGGCTCAATCACTTGAAGTTTTATCTGGTTTAGATCCGGTACGTCGTCGCCCGGGTATGTATACCGATACCACTCGCCCCAACCATTTGGCGCAGGAAGTTATTGATAATGCTGTGGATGAGGCACTTGCCGGACATGCCAACAAAATTACCGTCACGGTGTATAAAGACGGTTCCCTGTCGGTTGAAGACAATGGCCGGGGGATGCCGGTGGATATCCATCCGGAATATGGCCAAAGCGGGATTGAAATCATTCTGACCAAACTGCATGCCGGCGGTAAATTCAGTACCGATAACTACCAGTTTTCCGGTGGTTTGCATGGCGTGGGCATTTCAGTGGTGAATGCGCTGTCGACTCGTGTAGAAGTCGAAGTACAACGTCAGGGTAACCTGTATAAAATGGCCTTTGAACACGGCGAACCAGTTGCGCCGCTTGAAGTGCTGCAAGGTAAAGCACCGAAACGGGCGACAGGGACTACGGTACACTTCTGGCCGGAAGCCAAATATTTTGATTCGCCCAAGTTTGCCCTCAAAGCGTTAAAACATAATTTAAAAGCCAAAGCCGTTTTAGCGGCGGGCTTGGAAATCAATTATGTTGACCAGATCAATGATGAAAAGATCAGCTGGCAATTTGAAAATGGTCTGGTTGACTATTTGATGGATGAGCTTGAAGATCGTGAAATCATTCCAAGTCCTGCTTTTGTAGCGGGTGGCGAAGCTGAGCGTGCCAGTGCCGAATTTGCGATTTGCTGGAATGCCGAAGGCGGCGAACAAATCCAGGAAAGTTATGTCAACCTGATTCCTACTGCGCAAGGTGGTACCCATGTTAACGGTTTACGCTCAGGTGTGACCGATGCCATGCGCGAGTTCTGTGAATTGCGTAACCTGTTGCCACGTAATCTGAAACTGTCTGCCGAAGATGTCTGGGACGGGGTGAACTACATTCTGTCGTTAAAATTTCAGGAACCACAATTTTCCGGTCAAACCAAAGAGCGCCTGTCGAGCCGTGAAGCATCTGGCATTGTGCTGAACATTGCCAAAGATGCCTTTGCATTGTGGTTGAATCAAAACTCAGACGTTGCCATGCAGCTGGCCGAATTGGCAATAGCCAAAGCCGGTCGCCGTTTAAAAGCGGCAAAAAAAGTTGAACGTAAGAAAATTGTTTCCGGACCGGCATTGCCGGGCAAACTGGCCGACTGTGTAGGACATACCCTGGAAGAATCGGAACTGTTTATTGTGGAAGGGGATTCTGCGGGTGGTTCTGCCAAGCAGGCACGTGACAAGAATTTCCAGGCAATCATGCCAATTCGCGGGAAAATCTTAAATACTTGGGAAGTCTCTTCTGATGAAGTTCTGGGTTCTCAGGAGGTGCATGATATTGCCATTGCGATTGGAGTCGATCCGGGCAGTGATGACCTGTCCGAACTTCGCTACGGTAAAATCTGTATTCTGGCCGATGCCGATTCGGATGGTCTGCATATCGCGACCCTGCTCTGTGCCTTGTTTGTGAAACACTTCCCAACCATGGTGGAGGAAGGGCATTTGTTTGTGGCCATGCCGCCCTTATTCCGTATTGATGATGGTAAGGATGTGCACTATGCACTGGATGAAGACGAGCTCGAAAGCATTTTGAAAAAATGCAAAAGCAAAAATCCGCAGATCACCCGATTCAAGGGTCTGGGTGAAATGAACGCCAGCCAGTTAAGGGAAACCACGATGGATCCAAATACCCGTCGTCTGGTGCAGCTGGATCTGGACGATGCACATTTTACCGCTGGCCTGCTGGATAAATTGTTAGCAAAAAAACGCTCATCGGACCGTAAACACTGGTTAGAACAGAAAGGTAATCTGGCTGATTTGGTGGTTTAGTTGTATCTGAAGGGGTACGCAGGTACGTCTATGAAAAAGCTCGCAGTTGCGGGCTTTTTTATGTGTCTAAATTGAGTTGCATCAACACCAAATCACGCCATTTTCCAAATTTCTGTCCAACTTCTGACATATAACCTGTCTGCTTAAAACCTAATTTTTCATGTAACACAATTGATGCCTGATTTTCATGATCAATCGCAGCAATCATCACATGAATATAATTTTGCCGTGCATATTCAATCAGTTTCAGCATTAAGGCTTTGCCTAGACCTTGTCCGATAAAGTCCGGATGAATAAAGACCGAATGTTCAACTGTATGTTTAAACCCGGTAATTTGACGGAAAGAAGAATAATCGGCATAGCCGGCGATGTGTTTAGTCTCTGAATGTTCAGCGACAAACAAAGGAAATTGTTGTTCAGTAAGGCTTTTAAACCAGTTCTGAAAATCCTCAATAGACTTTGGTGTGCTATTCCAGGTCGCAGTACCATGTAAAATTTCAGCATTATAAATTTTCAGGATGTGTTCGAGGTCTTGTGGTTGAGCAGGGCGGATCAGAAATCCCATGAGTGTATGCCGAACGAATCAATAGACCCTAGATTTTAGGAATAAACCTGATTTTGAGCAATAAAAAAGCAAGACCGAAGCCTTGCTTTTTTATTGCTCAAAACGTGGTGCTTAGAAGTGGTATTTGACCAAAGCACTGACGTCGTTTTGATCAACGCCTTGAATACCAAATTTGTTGTTCCAAACTGAGTGTTCGATACCCACATATAATTTAGTTTTAGGTGAAATATGCTTACCTACATTCCATTTGTACTGGCTAGTCCAGTTCAGCTCGCTTGCTTGAGCACCTTTTTCAGCTGTAGACCAATCCAGGAAGGCATCTACAAGGAAATCTTCAGAACCCAATTTAAACGGAACTGCATAAGTGATCGTCATTTGATAATCATCTTTAGTGAAAGCTGATTTCGAATCGTTATCTACTTTATAGAAGTTCACATTTGCATACTGGGTGTATGGAATATCTAAAGCGAAACCAATACCGTACAGGAAGTTATTAAACTCTTGGTTTTGATCGTATCCTGCATTGTGTTCCCAAGTTGTCGCAATAAGGATATCTTTAATTGGACCAAAAGAAAGATCTTTTCCAGATACTTCGCCTAAGCTTAAACGTGGCGCTAACTCGAAATATGTATTTTGTTCATCATTGCCATCTAATTGATGGTCAACAAAGAAAAATACATCCGAGTATTTAAGTTTAGCTGCATATTCAACAGTTACAGTGGTTTGCTGATCATCGACCACTTCATAGTTTTCACCATAAAGACCAGTTACGCTGAAGTCTTGCCATACCACTGGCGAAGCCTGTGTAAGTGCAGCTGTTGAAGCCAATGCACATGTAGCAAAAAATTGTGTAAGTTTCATTAAAAATATCTCCCCCGAGAAGCAAGCAAAGCATACAGATTCTTTAGCAAAAATAAAGCCAAAATTGATCAATGGTTAAAAAAATAGTCTGCTTTTCTCAGCGTACTCCTGATTAAAATCAAGACACCACTTTGATACCTAAAAATACATGTTGATAAAAAAAGTAAGGCAGTTTGAAGAAGGCATTTTATCCGCAAAGAAATAATATGATATTTATCAAATTATTTAGAGGGAAAGTCAAATTCCTTATACTTTATAGGGTATTTAAAAAAAAATATCAAAATACTACTTGCATAAGCTTCACCTAGACCCTTATATTCAAAGCATAAGGACACGAATCTGCAGAGTTAAAAGTGTTCATCATTCAATGTGGAGGAACTCGTTCCAAACTAGGTTGAAGATGCTCAGCGCTGTTGTTAACAGCAAGGTGAAACGTGCCAAGATAAGAAGTTTTGCACAAAAAAAGATTTGATGAATAAAGAGGATGAAATTATATGAACATTGAAATTCGTACCGATAAAAACATCCAAAATAGTGATCGTTTAATTACTTATGTTCGTGCAGAACTGAATGCTGAATTCCAACGTTATAGCGAACGTATTACCCATTTCTCGGTTCATTTTAGCGATGAAAATGGTCCAAAAGGTGGTGCAGATGATATTCACTGCATGATCGAAGCACGCCCGGCAGGTTTGAAACCAGTAGTGGTGAACCATCATGGTCATAATATCGATACTGCCATACATGGAGCCATTGACCGTTTAAAACGCAGTTTGGAACATCTATTTGAGAAAATAGATGACCCTCGTGCCGCAGTGCCGGTACTTGCTGAAACTGCAGAAGCCAGTGATGTGGACGATGTAAATGATTAAGCAACATCTTGCTTAAAGAAAAAAAAGCTCTTCGGAGCTTTTTTTATGGGCTTTTTAATGCGCTATTTGGGACAGGGCAACAGAAATAAAAAATATACTCTTTATACATTTAGCTAAAACAAATGACAGTTTATTCGGCATAATAGTTAAAAAATGATTGAAGAGTATTTTCTCCATGTTAACAGCACAACAACAAGTCTTTGTACAGGTAATAGAAGAGCTGGATCTTGCTCAGGTACAACGTCTTTTGGCAGAAGGTCTCGATCCGAATTTTATTGATCTGGAAAAAGGTCCGGCCATTTCTGTCTGGTCCGATGGTTTGTTCCACTGGTGGGAGCATATTTGCGAAGCTTATGAAGCCGGTTCACCTTTATCTGAACAAGAAAAACAGCAGAATCTGGCAGTTCATCTTGAAATTTTAGAGGCGCTTATTCAAGCCAAAGTCAATTTACATTTATGGGATGCCGAAGAACTGTATGGTCCATTATGGGATGCTGCCAGCTCCGCCTGCGTGCCTGCAGTGCAACGTTTACTGGATGAAAAAGTAGATCCTAATACCAAAGATGAAGATGGTCAGACCATATTATCTTCGATTAGTGATTTATTCTTTGATTGTGACTTTGATGAAATCAACTGGTCAGAAGCATTGGCCGAAGAAAAGCAAACTTTAGAGTTGCTCCGTAGTTATGGGGCTAAAATGACTAAAGAATTAACATAATTAGTGAGACAACCATGTCAGTCGTAAAAACAGTAAGTTTCATTTTTGCAGCGGGTTTCAGTATCAATGCGATGGCTGCCGATTTTTCTTTTGACCGTCCAGGTGCGGGAATCGGCACTGGCATTACGCCCGTCGGTCAGCTGGCATGGGAACAAGGCTTACCCAGCCTCAGCTATTCAGAAAGTAGAGATGAAACCGGAATTAAAGTTAAAAACACCACTTTAAATGCCGACATGTTGTTACGTACCGGTTTAGCTCAAGATATTGAATTGCAGTTGGGCTGGCAAGGTCCATCCTGGTCAAAAACCAAAGCAGCGGGTCAGTCTGTTGAAGAAGACGGTTTGGGCGATGTCAGCATCGGGGTAAAAAAAGCCATCAATCTGGATGATGAAAAGCTTTCTATGGCTATTTTAGCTGAAGCGATTCTTGCAACTGGCAATCATGCGTTTAGCAATGAAGATGATATTTACAGCCTGACTTCGGCTGTCGCTTATGACTATAGTGATTTAATCCGTACTTCCATCACTATGCGTTATGAAACACAAAACAGCAATTGGGCGGTAACTGCAATCCCGAACATTCAATATAAAATTACCGATAAATTGTCCAGTTTTTCTGAACTGGTCTATCGCAAAGCCGAAAGTCAGAATTATGAATATGCACTGGGTTCAGGACTCATTTATGCGATGAATGAGCGTGTGCAAATGGATGCCAGTATTGGTGTGGACTTAAATGGTCGAGATAAAAGCTATCAATCAGGTTTGGGCGTTGCATTCCTATTTTAATTAAAAAAATAAACTGATATGAAAAAGCATTTTCTAGAGCTTGGCTTGTGGTTTCGGTTCGCTATATGCGGATTGATCGGTAGTGTGATTTTATTGTGCTCCATGACACTGCAGGCGCAAGAGCAATTGCTTGCACCCGAGGATGCTTTTTCTTTTAGTGTTGAATCCAGTAGCACACATGAAGCCCAACTCAAATGGACGATTCCAGATCGCTATTATTTATATCAGCATAAATTTGAAGTCCGGCAAGGGACGCAAAAGCTGGCTTTAAAATTGCCGTCAGCAACCGATTTGCATGATGAAAATTATGGCCATACCCAGGTCTATTTTCATAAGGTCCAATTCACGGTTCCCACCGAAGCCTCAAAAACCTATCAGGTGACGTGGCAGGGCTGTGCCCAGGACCGGATTTGCTATCCACCGCAAACCATTGAGTTTCAGACCGATATTGACGGTTTGGTGCTGTTGCAAAATCAGGCCAGAGCAAGCAAGCGCCTGCTGGATCTTTCAACATCTTCAAACAGTTCTGTAACTGGTCAAAACACTTTGAGTGCTGAACAGAATAGCATTCAACCGACAGAAAAGCCCGTCATACGCGATACTGCAAAAGATCAAATGTGGTCGGAAACACTGGCTGAAAGCTCTTTGCTGTATGGCTTATTGCTGTTTTTCGGTTTAGGCATCTTGCTGGCCTTTACGCCATGTTCATTACCAATGCTGCCGATTTTAACTTCGCTGATTGTCCGCGACAGTAAAGGGCTGAAAGCCTGGATGATTGCTCTGGTATTTGTCTGCAGTATGGCCATGGTCTATGCGGTTTTAGGCTTAATTGCTTCATCTGCTGGTTTGAATTTTCAGCGCTGGTTACAGCAGCCTTCCACCCTGATTGCTTTTAGTGCGTTATTTGTTTTATTTGCACTAAATTTATTCGGTTTATTTGAAATTAAATTACCGCAAGGCTGGCTCAATCGCCTGGATCAGGCCCAGTCGCTACAAAAAGGCGGTAGCCTGATTGGGGCAGGTGTTATGGGGATGATCTCGGCACTGCTGGTTGGACCCTGCATGACCGCACCTCTAGCCGGGGCATTGTTATTTATTTCCCAGAACCAAAGCCAGTGGCAGGGGGCACTCTTGCTGTTCACCTTGGGTTTTGGCATGGGAACGCCCTTGCTTCTGGCCAGTGTACTGGGTTCCAGGGTTCTGCCTAGAGCAGGGCTGTGGATGCACCAGATTAAGGTGCTGTTTGCCTTTATCATGTTAGCCCTGGCCCTGTATTTTATTCGTCCGCTTATTTCCGAGGCCTGGCTGCAGTGGGCAGGCTTAGGTTTAGGCATTGCTTTTATTGCGTATATCCTTTTTCGCATTCGGCAACAGACCCCGCTGAGAGCCTTATATATAATCGTCTTGCTCGTGGTGATGCCTTATCTAGCTTATACTCAATATCAACACAGTCAGCGGTTTTTTATCGGGCAAAGCACGACCCAGGCCAGCTGGCATGTGGCAAAAACAGCGAATGAATTTCAGCAGTTATTGGCCAGTGTGCCATCCAATCAGGCGGTTGTTATTGATGTTTATGCAGACTGGTGTGTGGCCTGTCAGCCCATTGAACATCAGGTGTTAAAATCGGCTCAAGTACAACAAGCACTTGCGCCGTATTTTCTGATTAAACTGGATTTGAGTGACTATGATGCAACGCATCAGGCCTTATTGAATCAATGGGATATTTTAGGGCCGCCCACCTATTTATTCTTGGATGCCAAGCAGCAGGAAATTCGAGGTTTACGTCTAACTGGTGCTTTTAGCGAGACTGAATTACTGAAACAGCTTGAGTTGTTTCAACAGCAGATAGGACAATAATGTGATGTATCAGCTCTATATTGCCAATAAAAATTATTCCAGCTGGTCAATGCGTCCGTGGCTGGTGTTACAGGCTTTTCAGTTGCCTTTTCAGGAATTCATGATTCTGTTTCCCGCAGAACGCAACACCGGCACATTCAAGCAGGATGTATTGGCCATTAACCCCAATGGGAAACTCCCGGTATTGATCGATCATGACTTGATGCTGTGGGATTCGCTGGCGATTTGTGAATATCTAGCCGAACGGCACCCCAATCAGCATTTGTGGCCACAAGATGTCAAGCAGCGTGCGCATGCACGTTGTATTGTGGCGGAAATGCATAGCGGATTTCCCGGTTTGCGCAATGCCTGCGGCATGAATATCCGAGCCCATTTAGCCGATGTGGGTAAGCGTTTATGGCAGGACAATGCCGAGCTTAGGCAAGATGTGGCACGGATCGAACAGATCTGGTCAGAACGTCCAGAGGTGAACGGTTTTTTATGTGGTGAATTTTCAATTGCCGATGCATTTTATGCCCCGGTGGTGACGCGGCTTATGACCTATGCCTTACCGGTCAGTGAGTCGACACAGCAGTATATGCACACCATGCTGCAACATCCGGCCATGAAACTGTGGATGGAAGGCGCGTTGCAAGAACAAGCTTGGGTGAATTATTTAGAGTCGTATCAACAGCAGCCGCTTTAGCAGGGCTTGGGCTCAGTAAACAACTCTGCCTGATAACACTTGACCTGATTGCGTCCGTAGCCTTTGGCTGCATACAGAGCCTTGTCTGCCCGGCTGAGCAATTGTTGCGAATTGAGTGAGGGACTGGATAGTGCAATGCCAAAACTTGCGGTGATCGGAATGATCTCTCCCGATTCACTGCATAAATGAAGCTGTTGAATGGCCTGACGACACCGTTCAGCAATAATTTGTGCCTGTTGCAAAGAAGAATGATTTAAAATCAGAAGAAATTCTTCTCCGCCAAAACGGCCCAGCATATCGCTATCTCGAATGATTTGAGAGAGTGCTTGACTGACCTGAATCAGGGTTTCATCGCCTTTATCGTGCCCGTATTGGTCATTAATGCGCT
Organism: Acinetobacter uliginosus; assembly: GCF_044130295.1. Lineage (NCBI taxonomy): Bacteria > Pseudomonadati > Pseudomonadota > Gammaproteobacteria > Moraxellales > Moraxellaceae > Acinetobacter > Acinetobacter uliginosus. The sequence continues at coordinate 69,570 of NZ_JBIQOC010000012.1, forward strand.
TGAAATGATCCAGATCAATTAACACCAGTGCATAAGATTCATTGGGCTTGCGTTCCAGTTTTTCCAGACAATTGTTGATGCTGCGCCGGTTAAGAGTATTGGTCAGTGGGTCAACCTGACTTAAATGCTGAATCAGTTTTTCTCGATGCCGCCATTGGCTAAGTAAAATTTCAAATAAAATCAAATAAGTAATAAGAATTGGTACAATGAAATACATCATTGTCAGCACCCAGAACATATTCTGGTAGGGCAGGGTGTGAAGATTAAACAACGGACCGTAGCTGATTTGACCTTGCAAGCCTAAATACCCGCAAACCAGTAAAAATAATGTGGCCGGGATGAGCGCGCAATAAACGATTTTACGGTTAAACAGCACCAGGCCCACCGTGAGCAGAGACATGTAAGTGATCATGGTGGCCGGACTGAGTACGCCGATCACATAACCATCACGACATAAAGACATGACCAAAATCCCCACGGATACATAGGGTAGGCATTGCTGTACCCAGGCTTTTTTACGCCATGCTGAACATGGGTAAATCAGCGCAATAAAGACCGTTAAAATCAGGATATTCATTTCCAGCTGTAGTTTGAGCAAGGGTAAATTTACCCAAGGCCAGACTTCAGGAGATAAAAGCACAAAAACTTTCCAGATAATCCAGATCATATGCACTGAACTTCCTAAAATCAGCATCAAAATGCATTTATTCAGGACACTCCAGTTCATTACACCCCCATCTTCTAACAGGTATTTCGCAATTTTTTCTTTGAATGAGAAGGCATGATTTGGTGAAAAGATTGGCTTCATTCGATAGATATAATCCTTGGTTGTTTAAATCATAAATTAATGTGAAATAAGTAGATTTATTTTTAATAATTCACAACATAGCACGTTTTTTTAGTAATGGTTGTTTTTTGTACTTTTTGGTCTAAAAAGTACTTTTAGCTGAATTATTGTTGTATTAAATATGGAACGTTGTGTTGTATATAAATGTATTATTCTATTTTTAGTGGTCGATTAAAATGCCTACATTGAATAAATAAAGATGAAGGTAACAGCCATGAAAGTTTTACATATCGATTCCAGTATTTTAGGTGATGCTTCTGTTTCACGCCAATTGAGTCAGGCGATTGTCACTCAGTTGCAAGCCAAGCATGCAGATGCGACCGTAGAATATCTGGATTTGGCACAACAGCCCATTCCACATTTAACCGCTGAAATTTTGATGGGGCAAGATGCTGAACAGGCAGCCTTAGGCGAAAAAATTATTCAGCAATATCTGGATGCGGACGTGGTTGTAGTGGGTGCAGCAATGTATAACTTTGGCTTGCCATCTACGCTAAAAGCCTGGATTGACCGGATCAGTGTGGCCGGTAAAACCTTTAAATATACTGAAAATGGTCCTGTTGGTTTGGCTGGCGAGAAAAAAGCCTATATCGCCAGCAGTCGTGGCGGTGTGTATGGTGAAAATAGCCCGGTAGATTTTCAGGAAGGTTTTTTGAAAACTGTATTTAATTTCACCGGTGTGAACGATGTCGAAATTATTCGTGCAGAAGGCGTCAATATGGGTGCAGAGTCAAAAGATCAGGCAATTGCCAGCGCTTTAGCTCAGGTGCAAAGCCTGTAATGTGAAATCATCCTATCCATGATTCCTCTTGGGTCAGCTTCGGCTGACCTTTTTTATGGGATATGGTTCATCGCGGATTAAATTTAACTTTGATCCAATCCATGGGCAAATTCAGCCAGATCGGCCACTGCCTGTTTGGCTTCATCAAACCAGGCATGGAACATCTGAAAATTGTGCCACATGCCGGTATAAAGTTTAAAAGTCACTTCAACATTGGCCTGTTCTGCTTTTTCTTTAAAGCGCTGTGCATCATCCAGCAGAATTTCTTTCGATCCTACTTGTACCAGTGTAGGAGGTAATCCGGTTAAATCTGCAAACAGGGGAGAAATTGAGGGATGTGATTTATCCATCGATTTAGGAACGTAATAATCAATTCCGGTTTCTAAGGTTTCAATGGACAATAAGGCATCGTGTTTCTGGTTATAGCGTAAGGATTCACTGGTCAGGGTTAAATCTAAAAAGGGTGACAATAGCATCAGACCGCTGACCTGAGGCAGCTGTTCATCACGAATTTTAAGTGCCAAGGCTAAAGCCAGATTGGCACCACAGGAATCCCCAGACAAAATAATATCCTTGGCTTGTATGCCTTGGTCGAGCAAAATATTGTAAACATCAAACAGCGCATCCAGCGCTTCAGGAAAAGGCTGTTCAGGCGCGAGAGGATAATCTACGTGCAGCGCTTGCATTTGAGTCCGTGCCACCATGTCGGATACAAATGCCCGATGGGTATTTAAGGATCCTAAAAAGAATGCACCGCCGTGAATATGTAAAATAAGCTGTGTGGCCTCATTGTGCGGTTTGATTTCTTCAGCACGTAAACCGGCAAGACGGATTGGGCGAATACTGACATTTTTATTCTGCGGAAATAGACGGCACATTTGTTCAATGACAAAGCGTGCTGAATTTGGAGGTAAGTTAAACTGGCTTGGCAGACGGATGGTGGTTTTTAAAAAACTTTCTGTAATTAATTGTTTCCATAACGGATTTATCTTCATGTTTTTTCCATCTTGTTATATCTTTTGGGGGATAACTGGTTGTTTACCAATTCAAGTTACAAGATTACACTAAACGGTCACACGGAAGAATTGCAAATATGTTGTGACTTTTTAATACTAAGGCCGTCTACACTAGACTAGGAAACGAAAAAAAATGAAAAGAATTGCTCTTGCATTAGGATTGCTCGGATTAACAGCTTTGGCAAATGCTGCTGATCCTTTAAATGGAACAGTTTGGAAAACGATTGACGATAAAACAAAACAACCCAAAGCAATCGTAAAATTTACTGAACAAAAAAATGGCACATTGTCTGCGAGTATTCAAAAAGTTTTGACACCAGGCGAAGAACAGGCATGTAAAAAATGTGAAGGTCCATATCATAATAAATCTTTAAAAGGTTTAAAGATTGTTCACGGTCTTAAAAATGTCGGTGGTACAAGTTATGAAGAGGGTACTATCCTTGACCCTTCTTCAGGCAAAACCTACAAACTCAAAGGTGAACTGGCAAATGGCGGTAAAACGCTCGAATTACGCGGTTTTATTGGCGTATCTGTTTTAGGCCGTAACCAGACTTGGGTTCGCGCAAACTAAGTTTGCCTAGCCTAATGGATAAAACAAAAAAAGCCTGACAATCTCAGGCTTTTTTAATGCGGATGGTGCAGGAGGCTTACTTTAATGCCCGATACGCTTCTTCATCAAAGCCGACGATATAACCAGAAGCAGTTTCAAGCACAGGACGTTTGATTAAGCTGTTATGGCAGGTGAGCGCTTCAATGAGATTTTCTTCACTGCTTAAAGCTGTTTGTTGTTCCGCTTCGCTCAGTTTGCGCCAAGTGGTGCCTTTTTTATTCAGGATGACTTCCTGACCTTTGGCATCCAGCCATGTTTTTACCGTTTCAGCAGCAATGCCTTGTTTCTTGTAATCGTGAAACTCATAGGCAAGGCCAAGTTGATTAAGCAGGTCAAAGGCTTTTTTCATTGAATTACAGTTTTTGATACCATAAATCTTCAGCATAGGTGAATTATTCCATTTTCTATTCTTCAATAGCGTAACGAAAATCCATCAGAAGCTCTAGAGTGAATTAAATGATTAAAATTAAAAAATTCAGCTGTCATTAAACTGACATTTAGATTTGTAATTATAAAACTATAAATAAGAACCATATGATTATTCTAAATATATAGAAAATAGAAAAATATAGAAATAGAAAAGAAAAAAATAAAGATAACGAATAGAGAAAACCCGCATTCAATCATCCTGATTATGCGGGTCTCATTTCAACGTCCATTGTCACATCCTTGCAAAATAAGCTACCGAAGTGCTTTATTCTGTTTCATCCTACGGCATCCTATTCCTTTTCAGTCATCCTGACTTGTCCCTGTGCCGTGCGACAATAATGCACTTAAAACGTGTATATAAAAAGCAACAAATTCGACATCTTTTGTAATCTATATGCCTGTATTGAGTGAACAATGGTTCACTCAATGCGCATTATGGACTATATTTTATAATCAATAATCACCGGTGCATGGTCGCTAAACCAGGTCTCTTTATACACCCAGGCATTGACAGTACGGGCTTTCCAGTCTGGTGAGCAGGCTTGATAGTCAATGCGCCACCCGACGTTTTTGGCACGCGCCTGTCCGCGATTAGACCACCATGAATAAAGTTCGGCTTCCTTGCGCACTTCACGGAAAGTATCGACATAACCCAAATCATCATAAATATGATCGAGCCAGGCGCGTTCATGTGGCAGGCAGCCTGAAGATTTCTGGTTGCCCGACCAGTTTTTAATATCAATGCGTTTATGCACAATGTTGTAATCACCGCAGACGATGATCGATTTATCTTCATCCCGCCATTGTTTTAAGATGTCTTGATATTGATCCAAAAAGTGATCTTTACGCGCTTGGGCTTCTTCACCGGATGAACCTGAAGGCAAATACAGTGAACAGATGTATACAGGCTTGTCTAAACCGAGATTAAATTCGGCAGCGATAAAGCGCCCTTGAGAGTCGGCCAGTTCAAAGCCTAAACCATCTTTTACAGAGGCAAAAGGCAGGCGACTATAAATGGCGGTACCGGCATAGCCTGCACGTTCTGCCGGGAACAGGTGCGTGTACCAGCCTTCAGGTCTAAATTTTTCAGTCCACTGCGCATGGGTGATCCGGCTTTCCTGCATACAAATGACATCGGCATCTGACTGTTCCAGCCATTCCAGCAAGCCTTTGGTCACTGCTGAACGCAAGCCATTTACGTTAATTGAAACGACTCTTAGAATTTTTTGATCACTTGGATAGCTACTCTTTGGTATCATGCGCAAGTCTTACCTCTATTTATGAATTTTGGAGCACCTCATGACGTCGCAAGCGACTTTTAACCCTCAAGCTTTTATCGAACTTGCATTATCACGTGGTGTGCTTAAATTTGGTGAGTTTACTTTAAAATCGGGTCGTGTGAGTCCTTATTTTTTTAATGCGGGTTTGCTCAATGATGGCGATGCATTAACGCTACTGGCTTCAGGCTATGCAGACAAATTAACGGCATGTGACAATGTCGAAGTGATTTTTGGCCCGGCTTATAAGGGTATTCCATTTGTTGCTGCGACTGCCGTGGCATTGTCACAAAATCATGGTGTAAGTGTACCTTGGGGCTTTAACCGTAAAGAAGCCAAGGATCACGGTGAAGGCGGGGTGCTGGTTGGCGCATCGGTTGAAGGCAAAAAAGTCTGGATTATTGATGATGTCATTACTGCAGGTACAGCCATTCGTGAAGTGGTCACCATTCTTAAAAATGCTGGTGCGCAAATTGCCGGAGTATTGGTGGCTTTAGACCGTCAGGAAAAAGGACAGGGCGAATTGTCTGCCATTCAGGAGGTTCAAAAAGAACTGGAAATTCCAGTTCATGCCTTGATTACCATGAAAGATTTGATGGATTTCTTGGAAGCTAAAGGCGAAAAAGACGCTTTAGCGAAAATGGAAGCCTATCGTGTGAAATACGGCATCTGATCGGTCAATGATTAAAAAGGGAAGCCATGTGCTTCCTTTTTTGTCATTTTAAGAAAATGAGAGATGACTTAAAAAAATCGACTAAAAAAGTACTCAGGCCTTAAACAAAGCTCTCGCCATATTCATCTTTTGTTTGTTTTTAGGCTGAAAGAAGATGCCAATACATGCTATTGAAGTTGAGCACCGTTTTAATCTATACCCTCTAAACCGGTATTTATTCAGGGCTAAGACTAGAAGATTTAAGAGAGACTTGCCCCTTTTGCTCAGGCTCCGTATACGGATAGCTCTTAAAATTTTGCGACAAAGAAAACCCGATTTTTCAGAGTAAAATTCCACTTTAAATTTATTCTGTATAAAAATATCTAATAAATTCATGATTAGTTAATAAATTATACAAAATGCATATTGTAAGTTAGTAAAAATAGATTATTTTTCATTCGATTTTATAAGGTACTGTGATTTTATACCCTAAAGGTATAAAATTTTTATAGATAAAAATGCTAAATTAAACAGTATTTTATTTTTAATTATAAATATAAAAAGACTATAAATTAAATTATAACTTATTTTTTGAGAATAAAAGTGTAAAAAATGGAGGATTTTTCCAAAATAAATTACTGTAAACTTTGTCACATTTTTACACATTTTTACACATTTTCAGAAATAAAATGGCATTTTTTGTGATAGATCATTTAACCATTAAAATGATTTAATCGGCTTGCATAATAACAATAGATAAATATAAAAGGGATCTTCATTTAAACTTTGGCTCTCTAATTCTTTTTATAAAAAAGAGGCTCACAGAAGCGAAAAAGAATTAGAGAGTTAATATTACTTGAGAGTGAGTAGAAAAACTTAATATCAGATATTGAATTGATAAAAATGTAACCTAAAACTAAAGAAGCTAAAATACAATGCGTCTTTAAAATAATTTTAATGGTCTTAATATATTAAAAAGGTGAGATTATGGCAAAAAAGTACAATAAATTTTTATCTAGATCTGCAGATTTTAATTTAGAAAATTCTCTGTATCACTGGATTACTCAAGTACATGCTCAATATATACAAAATGTTGATCATGCATTAAAGAAATATGGTAGGACTTACGCATTGACGGATTCAAAAAAGTATTAAAATACTTTATAAAGCATCTGTGATCAGACGAATTAAAAATGCTTCTACAGCAACTTGTACTCTACCC
>NZ_JBIQOC010000120.1:0-8294 GCF_044130295.1 Acinetobacter uliginosus
AAAGGTTGCCAACACATAAAGTGACCCAGATTGAAGAATTACTGCCACACCGCTGGAAACCCAACTCAAATTAAAAAATAGCTATGGGGTTCAGCGCACGCTTACGAATTTCTTTGTCAGACATAGTGATCAGCATCTATATTTTATATCCAGTCCATGGTGATAAAAACCATCATAAACTAGACATTTTTATTGGTGAGAATATAGACACTTTAAATGGGTTCTAACAGCGATACTTCGTATAAGCGCCATTATGTTAAATGGATGGTGAAATTATGATTTATTCATCTCTAACTAACAAAATATATTCGGTTATATTTATGGGAGGAAGATTAAATGATTTCTCCCAATTTTTATCTTTTAACTTATCTTGTCTATTAGCATAACCAAGTAATCCATTATATAAATTTATATTCCATAGCATCGTCTTATTGGCTGATGTAGATGTCCAATAAAATTGTTGCCAACTTTCCTGTTCTTTATTTGATGGTTTTGGTAAGTTGGGAAAGATTTTTTCATTAATTGCTGGTCTTTTCGACAATTCAGAACAAAGAGAAGGAAGTTTTTTACCATTAATATGAGTCCATCGAGTAACTTTTTTATCTTTATAGATCCGACCACTTTCAGTTAATTCAGAAGTTTGTTTAATATCCTGTAACCAACCATTAGTACATGCTCTAATTGCGGCAAATTCTTCAACTTCAGGGATTCTCCATGCTTTAGATTTAGTCAATTTATACTTTGGATTGACGTATTTATTTATATAATCTTTAGCATCTTCAGAAGTAAATAAAATTCCGTTGCCTTCACAAGAATTTTTAATAAATTTTTGTCCAATCGTACATCTCATCCAAATGAGACCAGTTTTAGGATCTTTCCATTCACCTTTTGGCATTAACATAGCGTTATTTTCTGCATATAAATTAGAATTGTAAAAAAATAAACATATACTGGAAATTATATATAAGAATCTCATTAACATATTAGACTCGATTTAATTTTATTAAATATCCTGAAATTAACATAATACACCTTATACGAAATGCTTTTGATTTCCTTTTTTAAATCATAAGTTTACCGTGTATAAAAAAGCCCAGACCTACTGATCTGGGCTTTTTTAATGATTTTTCATGTTCCACGCCTAATATTTAAGCAATGTTCCACGAGTTTGTTCATCTCAGTTAAACAATCGTGATTAATCATAGAACCTGAAAAGCGGACACCAGAAGCTCTTTTCTCCAGTTCTGTTTTGATATGCTCTGAGACTGAATAAGCTTATTTTCGTTTTCAACCGGAGCAGTCCATATCTAGGGCCTGTCATCAATTAGCTTGAGAAAATCTAACCTGTCCTCATTATTTTTTCATAACTAAACGCTATGCATTAAGAGATGATCAGTGGGAACAGATTAAGGATCTGTTACCCGGACGAGCGAGTACTGTTGGAGTAACTGCCAAAGACAACAGGCTATTTGTTGAAGCAGTATTGTATCGGTATCGTTCAGGTATTCCGTGGCGAGACTTACCAGAACGCTTTGGGGATTTTAGAGTCGTGCACACTCGCTTTAGCCGTTGGGCTAAAGCAGGCGTATGGCAGAAAGTTTTTGAAGTGCTGTTACATGAAAGTGATAATGAATATGCCATGCTGGACTCAACCATTGTGCGCGCTCATCAACACAGTGCCGGAAAAAAAAGAACAGGCGATCGGACGCAGTAAAGGTGGCTTAAGTACCAAAATTCATGCCCGTACTGATGCTTTAGGCAACTCAACAGGATTTTATCTCACTGCCGGGCAGGCTCATGACTTAAATGGTGCTGATGTGCTGCTGGACTTATCGTTAAGTCAGACTTGGCTCATGGATAAAGCCTACAATTCCAAGGATAGGGTGATTGATCCAATCCATAAGATCAATGGTCAGATCGTGATGCCGTCCAAAAGTAACGCGATTGATCAGCGTGATTATGACCAACATCTTTATAAGGCAAGACATCTGATCGAGAACTTCTTCGCCAAGCTCAAGCAGTATCGAGGTATTGCTACGCGCTATGATAAATTGGCTCAAAACTTCCTGTCAGCGATCTACCTTGCATCAATCATGATATGGCTTAATTGATGACACGCCCTAGCTAAAAGGTTGTTTACAAAATCAGTGGCTACTCAAGTTAAATAATTACAATTAACTTCATATCCACCGTAAATTTCTTTCTGTCTTAATAATATTTATTGAAAGTTTTAAAATATTCTTTACTTGAAGCAATTAATGTCCAAATAAGAATACATATAATCAGATATTTATAACGTTTTATTAACCTATATGGTTCCAAGCCTTGTAATAAGGTACCCGCCATTTGACTATGTAGTTTTGCTAGTTGGTAATCCATCCCAATTTTAATAAGTAATGAAAGCCCAACACCTATGATAATAATCCAACATAGTTTTCTATTAACTAGAAATGGAAAGAAAATTGTTGCTAGTATATTCATCATGTTTTTCTTCTTACTTCAACCTTAAATAACTAAGTTTTAAATTTTTCCTATCAAATAAATATTCAAAATCATAGTGCTATACAGATTTAGTTACACCAAAGAATTTTTCCATTTTTGATCCAAAAGTGAGATTTACAACCTTTTTTCAGAAAAACTGAAGGGAACAAACTAATCTGATTTTGCGAATTAATATTCACGTCCCAACGAGGTTTTGCCTCTCTAATAATTGGTAACTCTATAGTGTAATCACAACCACATGGGCACTTTAAACCTACACACCAGATTTCTTCATCTTCAATAGCAACCACTATAGATCTAATTGGCATTTTTGGAGGTAAAGAGTCACCCTCTAGTAGAATCACTGAACGAGAAGAAACTTTATCTAAAAATAGAGTTAGGTATTTGAAAAAAAATTGTTTCATATCATTCCTTAAAGATTAGGCATTCCTAATAGTGGTGTAGTGATACCTTTACTGACGTTAATCCTAGAAATAGAGGTAAAATTATCCTCCCTCAAATACTCAGTTTCATTAGCACCTAAGCAAATGACAGTTCTTGCATAATTAGAATTATTTTCTTGTCGAAACAAAAATGTTCTAGCTATAAACTCGTTTATACAAAAGCTTGCGGCAAGCATATTAAGCGGAATTACAGAGGGGGCCTCCTCATGAACACCCTTGAAATAGCCTTCTTTCAACTGTTTTTCATAGATGTCAGGTGAAGTTTCTTTCAAATATTCTGCTCTCAAAGAGTCTGGTGTATAAACTTTTCTATCTTTTAGAGAACTTCTATGAGGTTGGATATAATCTAGCCGGGCACACACTTCTGTAATAAAAGGTTTTCCGTCTTTTGATCCTGTTGGGATTGTTACACCGATATCAAAAACAGGTAAAAGAAAATACTCACCAACTAAATCTACATGCATCCTTGCTGAAACTGTATCAACACAACTGAATAAAACATCACAAGTTGCTGCCTCAAGAATAGCTTGCCGAGTACCAATCTTGCTATCTAATACTGTTAAGACAACATCAGACCTATATTGGTTAATAGCATCAGCTAGAACTTTAACCTTCGCTTTTTGACTCTTAGCGTCCTGAATTGTTGAATTAAGAATTCTATTCAGATTCTTATGTTCAATAACATCATCATCGATCAAGACCAGATGCCCAACTCCTAATCTGGCAAGGTTTTCAATCACAATTGATCCTGTACCAGATGCCCCTATAACACCAACTTTAAAATTTTTTAGACTTTGGGTCATATCGGCTGAAAAAGGCATAACGTTGCTCGACGATTGTCGAGCAACTAATTCAATGTTTTGACCTACAATTAAGAACTTATCAATATATTGTGGGGATAAATTCTTATCATAGAAACGCCCCGTTAATTTTCCTTCAGGTGTCACTATTACTGAGCCATGTAATTGGTTATATGCTGCAAAAATACAAGGTATTACTTTCTGATCACTTTCATCATCAGCAATCGAAAACTGATTTAGACTTGATGGATGGGAATGAATTAAGAATAAACTGAGATTTTTTTCCTCTCCCTTTTCAATCGCTTCTTCTATATATTTTCCAGGCCAAGTTAAGTAATCAACTTTACGAATACATTCACTATGTGGCACTAACAAAATATCTTGAACCAAAAAAATAATTTGATCATTTATTTTGTTGCATGAAGCAAGCGCTATAGCACTGGCTTCTAACCCATCTCCCGGAAATAGATGACGTTTTAAGTCATCTAAATGGGTATCCGTGATTCTAAAATGAGTTTGTAAAATCATGACTGCACCTCACGAAGTAATGATTCTTCAATAAGTGCAAAGTGTGTAATAACATTATCACATGCTGGGTTCCAAGCAGAAAGAGGACTACGATGCCGAGACCATCGTTGATAAGATTTACCTTCAATTGATTGATCTACTTCAGTACAAGATGGAATAGCACCAGTCGATAATTGAATTCGAGGATATGTATAAAACATATCAATTTCGGCTTGAGGATATGTAATAGGGATTTCAATTGCGATGGAAATTACTTGATGGCTGTATCCTTCAGGTAATTGGTAGTTATCAACTATGAGCCACCGACGATTTTGCTCAATAATAGTTCGAAAATTTCCAAACACCTGGTTTAAATATTCATTGTCTTTTGGAAGAATCTGAAAACTATTTACAACTGCATCCCCATTATTTACTTCTCGTGGAATTAGTCGAAGTTTTTCAATACCAGGCTTTGCTAAATCTATTACCGAATTTGATGTGACTTCTTGTTTAGGCTCACCTTGAATCTTTAAAATAATTTGATAATTCTCAGCATCTTGAATACCTGCTAAAGATAATGCTTCAGAAACAATAATTTGAGATTTATCTACCTTAATGATTGTACCTTGAACATTGAGCTCATAAGTTTGCTTCGGCAATCGAGTATAGATATCTTCAATACCAGCTTCAGATAAGTTGATAACAGTTTGTTCACTGATCATTAAATCCGCTTCTTCCGATTTAGATAAAAAGAAGGATTTATTTTTCAGTCCTGTTAGAACTTTCAAATGCTTCAAAGTAATGTTGTTTTCAGGCCACTCATAGTTAAAGCCGTCAATTTTTAACTTAAAACTACGATCACCTTCAAGGATAAAAAACTTATCACCCTTCTCAAAATCTATACTCTCTTCAGGACTGATTTCCTCCATACCTGATTGATTAAGCACTTGGTACAAAAGAATATTGTCCTTTGAAGAGTATCCAAGTGATCTCAATAGCTGAGATCCGATAGGGGAATGATCCTCAATAGATCCATGTTTAAAGGTTAAATCGCTGAGAGAGTAAGCAAATTGTTTCATGTATAGCTCCGAATTCTGATTAATCTGGTTAAATTAATCTCATTAACCAGAGTGTAAAAAAAAACTTGCTAGAACAAAAGTACACCGAAAATCTGCTTAAGTAAATACTTTTAAGCAGATTTTTTCAATTTAACAGATACTTTGGTAAATGAACTCTATGCCGCCTGTTTCTGCTGTTTCTTCAAACCGCAAAATATACCCATCATCAACTAGCTTTTTAAGTTTACTACTAGCATTTGGAACAGACACATCCATTAAAGATGCTAATTGAGATGTTGTTACTTTTTTCTTGCTTTTCAATAAATTGAAAATTTCTAAATTTGACTTTGTTAAAGCGGGGCCTAACAATTTTGTTTCATTCTCTATTTTTATTGTCAGGGGTTGATCTAATGCCACAGCTGCATAGTCTATGTTATCAATTACATCTTCATCATAAAGATTAGTAATAATAAAACCTTTAGTACCTCGGTAAACTTTAGCTAGTAAAACGATACTTTCTCTAGAGAAAGAGGAATCTGCAAATTCAATATCTGTAAATGAAATTTCAAAGAAAGTTTGACTTTTATGTTTTTCAACATAGTCTCTCATTTCGTTAAACACTTCTTTGCCCAATTTATTACCATGGGGCACGTTAGATCTACAAAAATCAAAAATTTTCATAACATTTATATTCTGGTTCATAGCGTTCTTTTAATCAGTTTAATTGTGTTTGTCAAGTTTAATAGTAAGTACATAATGAGTTCCTTCAATATGCATTAGATCTGTTTTTGTGCTACAACCTATTGTTTCTATGCCCTGAATACCAAATGGAAAATTAAATTCATTCGTTTGTTGCCTAATTGTTAAGGAAATATTAGAAACTCTTGAATTAGATATTTTTCTAAGTACTTCATTAGTTCTTGACAAACCTAAGCCTCTTCTTTCTAGCCCAGTTCTTGAAACTTTTCCTTTATTAAAAACATATGATAAAAGCTCAATATCGTTTTCTAAAGTTTGTTCCTTCAATGCTATTAAATCGGGATTATGTTGATAATATGCTAATGCTTCATGTCTCAAAGTATTTATTAATCCTGCACCACTATCAGATATTGCAATAATGATCTTTCCAGAACTATAAATTTGCAGAGCAATAAAGCCATCTATATCTGATAATCCATGGTCTCGAACATTTCCAACTAACTCACCGATAAATGTTCTAAGTTTGCTTAATAGAATTTTTTTATCTTCATCAGACAGTTTGGCTTTTATCAATTCAGCCAATCTAAGCAAATAAGAATCATCATCATCTTTTGTAATAGATATAATCTCACACAAATTTTCTGAGTTAGCATTATATATTTTCGCTAATGAAACTTCTGGAAGGTAAGGTAAAACTATCACATCCTTATGAATTTTATCGAAGAAACCACAACGGCTTAAATAACTAATACTATCTGAATCTTTGTCAAATTTTAAAGTTACCGTAGAACCGACTTTAATTAGTTGACTCGTAAGACTCAAAATTTTGAGTATGCAGTCTAAAAATAGAGATTTATTTGAAAAATCAAATATAACATTATTTCTTAAGCTTAATAGATTTGGGTATTTCCTTAAAGAATTTTCAATATTCGAAGCACTTAACCAATTTGAGGTGCTGTCAAAAGAAATTGTAGTTATAGCAGGGTTTTTATATTCCCAAACATATTGTTCATCTTGATGTAAGCCTTTTAAATTTAATTTTAGTTCTTGATGTAACACAGAACTAACGTGTTTATGAGTTACCTTAGTGCGAGTAGGATCTAAAATTAAGGCAATTTTTTTGGCTTTTAGAGGACCATTCTGCTCTAAAACTTCAAGAATTTTTTTTAGTAAATTATTCATAAATAGAATTCAATATTATAAAAGCTTAAGAGCACTATTTATTAAGAAAATTTTGTACTCAGTTTACAAACTTATTCTATCCGATTTCACAATAAATCATTACTAGAACTTCTTAACTATTCAATAAAAAACTATAATCATTATGTAAATTTAGAGTATACCCTAAAGTAACACTTTAAAAGTTCGTAAAACCATGTACCATTTAAATGATTTTTAATCATAAGTAACATGTAACTTTGATATTAAAGATTTATAATTTACAAAATTGTTCATTTTTATCCAATTGGGGCGAGAAAGAGTGAAAGGCCAAAAAGTAGGTTATGTGCGAGTGAGTTCGGTCGAGCAAAATACTGGGCGTCAACTTGAGGGGATTGAAGTCGACCGGATTTTTGTTGACCGTGCTTCGGGTAAAAATACCGACCGACCGAAATTTCAAGAAATGTTGAACTATGTCCGGGAAGGGGACAGGGTGATAGTACATTCCATGGATCGTTTTGCGCGAAGCTTAAAAGATTTGGTCACTGAAGTAGATAAACTGGTCAAACGAGGGATTTCCATCCAGTTTGTAAAAGAAAATATTACTTTCACTGCTCAATCTACCCCGATGGATAATTTAATGCTGCAACTGATGGGGGCCTTTGCACAATTTGAACGTGAAATCATTCTGGAACGGCAAAAGGAAGGAATAAAACTAGCCTCTGCTCAAGGGAAATATAAAGGTCGTGTACATAAATTGAAACCTGACCAGGCTGAAGCTTTAAGACAAGCATGGAAGGAAGGAAAGTACTCTTCAAAAATGGCATTAGGCCAGGCATTTGGAATTAGTCGTCAGGCAGTATATCGGTATTTGAAAGTAGGTGATTAACTCAATTGAAATTGGCGATTATATTTAGTTTAGCTTATAAAAATCGTGAAACGTGATAAATCCATGAAAAGCCCATTCGAGGGTGAATAGGCTTTTTACAATGCACTATCTTGCTGATTTTATATGACAATTTAAGGCACTGTTGCAAATAGAGATTTGAGTCGATGATGTTTCCTTTAAAAAGTACTTAGAGACCGAAAACCCTGTTGATTAGACACACTTCACCCTGAGGCTGACC
>NZ_JBIQOC010000121.1:0-8202 GCF_044130295.1 Acinetobacter uliginosus
ATTGGTTTTGGAAAAAAAGAAGAATTTAAGAAAGTGCTAGCAATTTTAAGAAAGAAAAAGCCTGATAGGACAAGGATCCTATGAAATTTGTCGTGTACAGAGAATGATAAGTTAAAAAAATCACTGAATAACAGTGATTTTTTTAACTATTATTTTAAATTTCCTGCATGTAACCCGCATTCTTTATGGGTCGCTTCTTCCCACCACCAGCGGCCTTCACGTTCATGCTGATTTGGCAATACAGGACGGGTGCAGGGCTCACAACCAATCGAAATAAAGCCACGCTCATGCAACGGATTATAAGGAATTTCCATCATGCGGATATAGTTCCACACGTCGGAACTTGACCAGTTTGCCAAAGGATTATACTTAATCAGCTGTTTTCCTGGACCTGAAAAACCAACATCTGCTTGCACCACTGGAATTTCATTACGAGTCCCCGGACTTTGATCTTTACGTTGACCGGTAATCCAGCCATCCAGTGTAGCCAGCTTTTTGCGTAAGGGTTGAACTTTACGGATACCGCAACATTCCTGATGGCCATCCTGATAGAAGCTGAAAAAACCTTTTTCAGTCACCAGTTCTTGCATCGCTTCTGTTTCAGGGAAACAAATTTCGATCTCAATATTATAATGTTTACGGACCTGGTCGATAAATTGATAGGTTTCTGCATGTAAACGACCTGTATCGAGACTGAAGACACGAAAAGGTTTGCCCAAATGAGAAGCCATATCAATTAAAACCACATCTTCAGCACCTGAAAATGAAATGGCAATTTCACCTTCTTGACTTAAAGCAAGTTCCAGAATCTCGCTGGGAGATTTATCAGCATATTCAGATGCAAGTGCATCAACAAGGTCAATGGTCGGGATTGTAGTCATGACAGTTCCTGGCGTATAGGCTTGGACACTTAAAAACCTATATTAGTTTAATTCACAATGATTTTAATGGAATTGAAATAATCTGCTTAGCACTAAAAAATAAATGCTTATGAATAAAATAGATTTAAAAAACAGCCCCTGAAATCTCTATTTTTAAGCTATCATAACGCAAAATTTTTTACTGACATTGGGAGAGCCCATGGAAATCGTATGTCTTGATCTTGAAGGGGTGTTGGTTCCGGAAATTTGGATTAACTTTGCCAAGAAAACTGGAATTAAAGCGTTGGAAGCCACTACACGTGATATTCCAGACTACGATGTGTTAATGACGCAGCGCCTGAATATCTTAAAAGAGCATGGTTTAGGCTTAAATGATATTCAGGAAGTAATTGCAGAGATGGGGCCTTTCCCTGGGGCAAAAGAATTTGTGAAATGGGTGAGTACACATTTTCAATTGATTATTCTTTCCGATACGTTCTATGAGTTTGCTCATCCTTTAATGAAGCAACTGGATTGGCCAACCATTTTCTGTCACAAGTTAGAAACTGATGAAAATGGTATGATCACAGCTTATAAACTTCGTCAGCCGGATCAAAAACGCCAAGCAGTTAAAGCCCTGCATGGTTTGAACTTCCGTGTGATTGCAGCAGGCGATTCTTATAACGATACTACGATGCTGGGCGAAGCAGACCACGGTTTCTTGTTTGATGCACCGGAAAATGTCATTGCTGAATTCCCTCAGTTCCCACCGATTCACGGTTATGACGCGTTAAAAGAAGCGATTCGTAATGCGTCAGTGCGTAATATTCCAGCATAAATCCTTATATTTATATAAGTAAAAAAGGCGTACCCATCGGGTACGCCTTTTTTTAAACATATAAAATATGTTTAGAATTTATAACCTACATTCAAACCATAAGCGATAGCATGGTTATCCGCAAATTGTCCTGCTTGGGTGTGCGCTCCAGTCACAGCATCAGCATCACCTAACCAGAAATATTTCACACCTGCTCCGATAAAGTAATTTTCAGCAGGGGAGAAGCGCACACCTGTTCCCAGATTCCAGTAGCCTTCGGTTGGACCAAGGGTAGTGACTGGATTACCCGCACCTGAATCCCAGCCTACAGAGACATTGGCACCCCAACGTTCATTCAGTTTACGGCCTAGGCCTACTGTTGCAGAAATTTGATCGTCTTTATAGTCAATTAGATTAAAGCCATTCGGTTTTCCCGGTACCAGACCTGCTTGTCCAAGCATTTGAGAGAGTTTTCCAAAATTGTAGGGTTGAACTTTAAAATTAGACCAATCCACCCAACGCAGATTTGCAAAGGCAACAGTGTCCGCCATAATGCCGCTCTGTAAATCAACATTGACAGATTGTGGCGTGGTTAATTCAGTTTGTCCTGAAGATGCATTCAAGGCAGTCATTGCATTATCTAATAGGGTATTGCCTGTCATGCCTGCAGCATTAAAGCGTTCATAAGCATTGATCTTGTGCTTGATTTCTGAACGATAGGTGACGGAAGCTTTGAGTGCAATTTCCGGAATTTGATATGCAACACCTGCTAACCAGCCTGCCGACTCATCTTCACCCGTTCTGAAATCGTAGCCATTAAAAGCACTATAGGTAGTACCACGAAGTAGTACTGTACCATCCACAGTTTGATATACGGCACCTGCATATAAGTTCCAATTCTGAGTCGGTTGGTAGCCTAATATGAGATTTAAGTTTTGTGTATCTACTTCGACAGAGGTGCCACCTTTAAAAGGAACAGGATGATTTTCTACAAAATTATTATTTCCAGAGTATTCTGCATCCGCACCATAAGGTTGATCGTAAATTAAACCTACAGAAAAGTGTTCATTCGCTTGAACTTTCAAAGCAGCATGTGGGAAATAGTAGTCACCAGCCATATCTGTAGCCGTATTTCCAGACTTATCTTTACCTGAAACTTCAGGGTCTAAAATAGAAATGCCTGCTTCAAAATAATTTCCGGGTTGTAAAAATGCGGCGATAGATTGACCTGAGCGATCTAAGCCAGCGGCAAATACTGAAGTAGATGGAAGTAAGCTAATTAAAACTGCTGAATATATTTTGTTGAGCTTCATGGTTCTTTCCCTGATGCCATTTTGTAACTAAAAGTGCTTGAAAAGTAACATAAATAAAAAAAGAGTAAATACTCTGCTAGAGTTTAATAATTGACTTGTAAGCACACAAATGATGCTTGATAGAGTAATAATTCTATTTTTGTTAAGTTATCTTTATGATTTTTAAATAAAAAGAAAATTATGAAGAATGAAGTAAATTTCAAAATAAAAAATTAACCGTTTGATGGAAAATACAGCTATTAATTTATAAATGTATATTAAATGCTAATCAAAGACTGAAAAAAGACCATTGCGAACAATGGTCTTTTATTGTTTGGTTAAATAAAATTAGAAGCGGTAACCAATTTTTAAGCCGTATGCAAGTGCATTGTTGTCTTCAAAGCTAGCAACTGTATTAGGAGTACCAAATTGTGCGCCAGATTGTGCTTTAGCATCACCTAACCAGAAGTATTTCACACCACCCGCGATGAAGTAGTTTGGTGCTGGGCTGAATTGTAAACCTAAACCAACATTCCAGTAACCTTCTGTTGGACCAAGGGTAGATACCGGATTGCCTGCACCAGTATCATAACCTACGGAAACGTTACCAGCCCATTGCTCATTCAGTTTACGACCAACACCAACAGTTGCAGAAATTTGATCATCGGAATATGCAACTAAATCAAAGCCATTTGGTTTTCCAGTTGAAGCTACAACAGGTGCTTGTACACTAGCTGTACCAAATTTAGGTGGGCGAATGGAGAAGTTAGACCATTCAACCCAGCGTACATTAGCAAATGCTACGGTATCTGCCATGATGCCGGTTTGGAAATCCAGGTTAACAGATTGTGGTGTCGTGATTGAAGTACTTGAATTTGGTTGTAGGTTAAGACCAGCAAATAAACCTGTATTAAAAGTTTCGGTGGTTTTTGCATCATGGTCAATTTCAGAACGATAGGTTAAAGATGCTTTGAGAGCAATATCAGGAATTTGATAAGCAAAACCAGCTAACCAACCGACTGAACCGTCTTCTTCCATATTGGCATTATAAGAGCCAAATGTACTGCTACCGCCATATGCTAGACCACGTAATTGAACGTCACCTTCAACAGTTTGATAAACTGGACCTGCATAAAAATTTAAATTTTTATTTGGTTGGAAACCAAATAGCATTGATATATTTTGTGTTTTTACTTCAACTTTAGTTGATTCAGAACCATTATGGAATAAACCTTGACCTTGAAATGCGGCTAATGCACCTGGTAGTACAGCAGGTGAACTTGAGTCTGTGGCTGAATAAGTTGCATCAGCTCCGAAAGGCTGATCGTAAATTAAGCCAAAAGAGAAATTATCAGTAAGCTGTAATTTTAATGCTGCACTTGGAAAATAATAATCATCTCCCATATCTGATAAGTTTGTATTTTGAAGCCCAATAGCACTTGCTGGAGCTGCTGGGTTTGGAGTATATCCATTATTTACTTTACCTGAAACATTTGGATCTAAAACAGAAATACCCGCTTCGAAATAGTTACCCGGTTGTAGGAAGGCTGAAATAGATTGACCTGAGCGATCTAGTGCAGCTGCAAATGCACCTGTCATTGGTACTGTTGCAAGAATCATTGCGGTACTAAGAGTTTTTAATTTCATTTTGTGTCTTTCCTTGAGGTACAAATTTTATTACGGCTGATTTGTGTTTTTGAATGCGCTAAATTTATTTTCCTAATATCAGTTATATAACCAGATATCATTTGTTACTCCATGTGACAAAAATAGCACAATAAAAAAAAGAGTAAATGCTCTATAAAAAACTATAGAGTTTAAAAAATGAACGTATTAGAGTTTTTAGTCTAAATTTATACTAATAGTTTACTTTAAACAATTGAAAAATAATTAATTAAACTAAATTGATAATTATTTTATGTGAATATTTATTTGATTAAAAAATGACCATTTATCATAAAAAGTATCGTATTTTTATGTGATAGAGTTCTCTCTTCAAACGTAATAATTGAAATTTAAAAAACAGGAGGTCAGGAAATTTAATTTTTTAAATATTTTTTATTATTAATTGCAATTTGGGAATTTTAAAATACTCGTCTCATTATCTGACTAAGGGAAAGTTTAAATATAGACAGGTAGGGAAGCGAGATCTGGCAAGCTGAATAGGGCTTTAGATTATTTTTATTAAAAATTCTAGGGTGAAAAGTATTGTGCGCCCTGCGAGGATAGAACTTTGCTTTGAATGCATTGTTGATATTGCATTTAAGCTTTCATGTTTTTTAATTGTATCCCTATTTGTATCCTTATTTTCTTAAGTACTTATATTGATGAAGCTTTATTAATTGCGTAGGTTTGAATCTTAAAGAGGGATTCAAATTGAAGGGAACATTGGGTTGATTGTGGATAAGTGATAGTTTTGAATTATGCTTTAAGCTTACTGAATAAGATCATGGAATTTGTAGGAGCTGTTAGGTGGATGTAGAAATAAAAAAACAATCAGAACCAAATTATGATTCCGATAAATTTAAATTTTTATATGAATATAAAAAGTATCATTTAGATATATTACGTGATGACTATAAAGATTTAGAGAATAAGGCAACTAAGTATTTAACTTTTGTGACTTTAATTCTTACCATGGCATCAATTTTTTTGCGTGATTATTTGACTCTTCCTGTATCTGAAAAAGGTCTATGGTATTACTCATCTTTAGTTCTACTGATCATGTTTGTGATTGCAATTTCACCGGTATTAAGATGGTTATTCCTGTGTATAAAAATAAATAAGCTTGGAGATTTGCCGAAAGAGGGGATGAAACCGTATTTTTTAGAAAATATAAAAGAAACTGTGTATATTGGTACAGCAGATCGTTTAGATCAAATCATTGAAAGCTATAAAAAAGTAAATATGGAAAAAGCTGCTTTTTTAAAAAAGGCTTTTGAGGAAATCAAGTGGAGTTCATTGATCTTCATTGCATTTGTAATAGTATTTTTGATTAATAAGTTTTGAAAATTATGACTACTTCTGCTCCAAAACCTCCAGTACCACCAATTGTTCCAGCGCCAAGCATTGGTGAGAAAGAGATTAAATATGATCATCCAGTTAAACAAAGGTAATAATATGAGTAATCAGAATAATCCACGTCCACCAGTTCCGCCAGAAGTTCCTGCACCCCATATTTCATATGAAGAAAGAAGTATAAAACGATAGCATCACTCTCTGAATGTCTCATTCAAAGCTTGTTGCACGGCGTCTACACGTGATTTACAGGCTTTGTAAGCAGACATAGATTCTTCAACGATTTTCATCAAATTATCAATATCTGGTTCTTCTTGGGATTCAAGCAATTCAGCATTTTTCTTAAGCACTTCATAGCCTTCTTTAAATGTTAATTCTTTTTTAGTCATTGCTTATTACCTGTGTCACGTTGGCTTCAAGGGTACCATCCTGTAATTCTACCTGGATGCTGTTACCTGAAATTTGTTGGATAGAGCGGATAGCTTTACCTTGGCTGCGGACAATACCGTAACCTTTGGCCATCACATTTCGTGGATTCTGTAATAGGGTTTCACGCATCAATGATTCAACCTGGTTAGAGGCTAATTTAATTTGCTGATGAGTCAAATATCGTGTTGTATCCTTCACTAGTTCTATAGACCGGCTGGCTTCATTAATCTGGTTTTGAGCATGGGTCTTGATCACTTTGATCAAATGGTCATTCTGGCTTTGATACGCCGTGATCTGGTGCTGAGATAAAAGCTTGATCGTGTGGAAAGATTCGAGTACTTCCTGAGTGCGCTCAACAATCAGATTACGAATACCCCCGATCACTTTACTAGGTGTATCAAAAGACCGGTGTGCAACTTCATCCAGGATGGTCCGATCCTTTTCATGGCCAATACCGACCCAGATCGGAACTGAACGTTTACAGAGTAGGGCAGCCAAATCATAGTCATTCAGATAAGCCAGATCATTCACGGCGCCGCCACCGCGAATAATTACAATCAGATCTGGCGCAGCTTTAAAGTCTTTAGCCCACTGACGCAAACCATCGCCCAATGAATGGATGATTGAAGCTGCAGCTGTATTTCCCTGAAAGGTCGCGCTGTGATAAACGAAATGGCAAACACCGACTTTATCTAAGGCATCGGCATCTTTCTTAAAGTCACCTAGTCCTGCAGCGTTTTCAGGTGCAATGACCAGGACATTTTGAATATCGAATGGAGTAGGGAGTAACTTATTTTTATTAACCAAACTTTCAGTTGTTAAGCGTTCTAATATTTGTTGATAGCGCCGTGATATATCACCTAAGGTGTAGCTTGAATCAATATCTTCAATATTAACCGAGAAACCGTATTGAGGACTGAAAACAGCTTTAACTTTGATAAGAACATTTAAATCTTTCGATAGCTCAATACCGCTTTCACGCTCAAATTTTAAAACCATTTTGGCAGCAGCAAACTTCCAGATCGTCGCCCTGCAACTGGCAATCACTTTGTCTGTATCTTCTTCTTTTTCTGCCAGCTCTAGATAGTAATGGCCACCTTTAATATTCAGGTTACGGATTTCAGCTTTGACCCATACCGGTTCATCAAAAGTTATACGGATAACTTCTTGGACCGTTGCAAGGTATTGACTTAGAGAGAGCTGGGTATCAAGCATAAGGCAGCTAATTTATACGATTGAGAAAATACTAAAGCTCAGGTGGTATTTCAGCAATACTAATCTAAATAGCAAGTAGTAATTATTCAGCACTGCACATTGTCTTTTTTCTTGTAGTAGTCCAATGCTATGTCCAGATCCGTCAACAGTTTTGCCCGCGTATATTCAGTGGGTGACAACTTAAGTAAGGCCTGCATGTAATTGGTTTTGTATTCAGTAGGGTAGTCTTTACAGAGTATATGAATTCTTTCCGCTTGTGGCGTCTCAGCACTATCCAGCTTGTCCAAGTAGGTATTTATGATTGCATCTGACTTCTCGAATTGGGCTTTTGCTGCTGGATCAGGTGTGCCAGTAGATGCTGATTGATCTGGTTCCTTTTGGCAGCCGGTAATTGAAAGAGTTAGAAGTAGGGTAGTGAATATTTTTGTTTTCATGGTTTGGTTTTGTTGTTATTGGTATGGGGGATTAAGTATCAACTAAAAAGTAAACATGTATTCATTACCAAAACCCTTTGAAATCTGCCCAACCCAACGCTCTATTTGATCTGCCTTCATCACCTTAAAATCCCGCC
>NZ_JBIQOC010000122.1:0-7441 GCF_044130295.1 Acinetobacter uliginosus
ACCACGGGTTTTATATTCCTGCTCACCCGGAACGTTCATCTCTCTCCAGCGTGCACCGGTCGATAGAATGATGGTTTTGGATTCTAACTTCGCCCCATTTTCCAACGTGACTTCAACTAGGCCATTCGCCGTTTCATCTGCACCTTTAATGTTAGCAACACGTTGCAGATTCATGATGTCCACACCATACTCACGTACATGCGCTTCCATCTCGGCGGCAAACTTCGGGCCCTGGGTTTTCTGTACGGAAGTGAAGTTTTCAATGTCCATGGTATCCATGACCTGACCGCCCATGCGCTCTGCCACAATTCCAGTTTTAATGCCTTTACGCGCGGCATAGATCGCTGCGGTGTTACCAGCAGGTCCGCCACCAATCACCAGTACATCAAACGCGTCTTTGGCATTTAACTTTGCTGCATCTTTGGCTGCAGAATTGCTATCCAGTTTGGCAATGATCTCTTCCAAGGTCATACGGCCCTGACCGATGTGGGCGTTGTCCTGGAACACCATAGGTACTGCCATGATCTTGCGCTGTTCCACTTCATCCTGGAAAAATGCACCGTCAATCATGGTGGCCGTGGTGCCCGGGTTATAGATGGCGATCAGGTTGAGGGCTTGCACCACATCAGGACAGTTATGGCAGCTGAGCGAGACAAACACTTCAAAATCAGCTGTTAAATTTAAACCCTTGATCTGTGCCAGGACTTCATCCGACACTTTCGGGGCATAACCCGACACCTGTAACAAGGCCAGAATGAGGGAAGTAAATTCATGTCCCATCGGCAAGCCGGCAAAGAAGATACGCGGTTCTTCCCCTGCTTTTGCAATACCGAAGCTAGGTGCACGGCTATTTGTACCGTCGAAGCGTGCAGTGACTAAATCAGATAACGCTGCAACTTCAGTCACCAGTTCTTTAATCTTGTCAGACTTATCTGAAGCATCCAAAGTCGCGACCAGTTCAATCGGGCCTTCCAGACGTTCCAATAAAGTTTTTAATTGAGCTGAAGTATTTTGGTCTAACATGGCTAACGTCTCCAAGGGAGTAAATGCTTATTTAATAAAGCTATAGTAAGGTAAATATTTAAATAGGTAAAACAGTTTGTTTTTATAATTACAATCGGAATATTAAATTAAATAAGTTTTACCCTGTTTTGGTGTATCCCGCCCTTCAGCATTGCCTGAATCATCTCACTGAAAAAGGCATCAAAAAATAATAAAAGCCCATTTCAGGGCTTTTGAAATGCATCATTTAAGCTGCATACGCTGCTCAACTCTGAAGATCCGCCTTTTTAAATGCTGCGACAGCAGCAGTAGAATTGCACTTAAAATTCCGAACAGTATGGCAGCAGCAATAATCAAAATTTGTACCACTGAACTCATTTGCTCTGCCTGAGCTACCTGTCTGGAAACAATCTTTGCCATTGGCGTTAAACTCTGACCATAAAGCTGGTGTTGCATGGTCCAAAGCTGTTCGGGTTTAAAACCATATTCAAAAAAATCAGGATCTGTTTTTTCCGCTTTCACTAAAGCTAGAACTTGTGGAATAGCCGCATCCTTATCTATCGGTTGATGTAGTAATGCTGTCTGGGCCAGCAGATAAGCTTTGACTGGCTCATCGACTTCGCTACGCTGTAAATATTGTGCCAGCTCGCTTTGCTGAATATTTTTCTCATAGTGAATCGCTTCCCTATAGGCATCATTCTCTTTATTATTTAAATCATATTGCAGATAGGTCAGACCT
This sequence comes from Acinetobacter uliginosus, assembly GCF_044130295.1. NCBI lineage: Bacteria > Pseudomonadati > Pseudomonadota > Gammaproteobacteria > Moraxellales > Moraxellaceae > Acinetobacter > Acinetobacter uliginosus. Next base: position 1,742 of record NZ_JBIQOC010000122.1, read on the forward strand.
GACCACAGCATAATAAAAGCAATGATCCAGCCCACAAACTTCAAAATAAAAGACTGAAAACGGACATAGAAAAAGCGGATTTTTTTTAGAAAATGAATGACAAAAAATGCGCCCATAAAAGAAACAAACAGCTTTAGAATCAGCCAGCCAAACCATGACAACAGGTTGCTAAAATAATCACGATGCTGACCAAGTTCAGTAAGGTTTGCATCTACACTGAGCGGGATATGCAATTGTTTCAGTTCCGTCGTAATACCGAAAAAACTATAGACAAAATCATGCTGTAGAAAAAAAGCCACCACGGAAGCAAGGAAAATGGTGCTGCTGGTGATCGCCCATAACATCACATTGCGTTGACGCTTCTTCAGCATCACCACACCATTTTCGATCTGTTGCGAATTCACAGCATATTCATCCAAGGGAGGCAAACGCTTTCTCCTAAAGTGCTGGCAATGAGCTTAAACGAAGGATTAAGATTTATTCATTCCACTGCTACTCGATTCTATCACCAGATGATTCAGATTTTCCTGCAAGGCACGTAAACGCGTTGTCGCTTCAGCACGTTTTTGCAGCCCCTCTTTTTGTACCTGAATCACGTCATTCACTGTTTTAATGAGGGTATTCTGCACATGTTCAAGCGTTTCGATATCAATCACTGAGCGCTGGTTGGCTTTGGCCGTAGCCACCGAATTTTGATGCAGCAAGTCGGCATTACGGCGTAACAGGTCATTGGTGGCATCATCTATACTATTCGCCAGCTGGACACTGTTTTTCTGTTCATGCAGGGAAATAGCCAAGCTGATCTGGTTTTTCCATGCCGGTAAGGTAATGTTTTTAATGGCATAAAACTTATCGACAAGCATCAGGTTATTGGACTGGATAATCCGGATCATCGGCAAGGTTTGCATGGCAGACTGCTGCAAAATCTGTAAATCACTGACCCGTTTTTCCAGATTATTGGCCAGATGATTTAGATCATAGATCTTTTGCACCGTAGGCTGATCTTGGGCTTGGGCCGTTAAATGTGCAATTTTCTGCTGAATCTCCTGCTCTTTTAATTTCCCCGCTGCAATATAGATACCCAGCTGTCGGTATTCCTCCTGTACCCCCTGAAACATTTTATCCAAAGTGTCCACCCGTTTTTTTAAACCCGATTGAGACGTTTCAATTTCTTTGACCAGTACATCAATCTGTTCTTTGGTGCTATTAAAATGCTGATCAAAGCTCTGCTTGGCCCCTTTCATTTTACTGATCAGGCCACCCAAAAAACCCGTACTTTGTTTCTTGTTCAAAATACTGCTGCTATTCAACTGCTGGGCAATCTGCACCACCTGATTTAATTTTTGACCTGTGGTGTCCAGCTCCTTATTTTGTACCAGATTCAGCAGTTCATCGGTATAACCCGAGGTTTTTGTCGCAATATTTTTCCCATATTCCGCCACTGCATTATGGCTCATTTCAGCCAGTTCTTTATGTGCATTCATCACTTCATTAAAGTCTGAATCCTGCAAACCAATTTCCTGTAAATTCAATTGCTGAAACTGTTGCTGTACAAGATCCTGAGAGGCTTCAGCGGGTAAATCTTTGTGTTCTAAATCGGTCATGCTTCACCTGAAAATTAGGGTCTGATTAATGTATAGGTTTCTCGAGTGATTTTCTTAAAGTATGAATTAACTTCTCTCTGCTATGCTCCAGCTTGTCCAGTTCAATGCCCGAACTGTTCTGATTGCTTTGTTTAACATGATATTGCCAGGCAGGAATCAGTACCTGCTGCGCCTCTTTAAAACGGTCCAGCAAAGTAAAAGAAAGCTGCTGTGATAACTGCATCTGTGTAATTGCAATATCATTACTGGCTTGCAAAGTTTGTAATGAATTGATTTTTTTCGATAACCTTTCAGCAAAATTATCCAGCGGATGGACATTCCTGACGAAATTTGGATATTCCTGTAAAAATTCCTGCGCTGCCCGAATGTATTTTGCCATTTGCTCACGATGCCCGAGTAACTGCTGAAAACGTGCCTGGGACTTTTGTATTTCAATCTGCAATTTTTGACTTAATTGACTGGCCCGATGAAGCAATTGATCCAGGTTTTTATAATACTCGACCTGCCCAGAACCATATTCCAGATCAATTCCCAACCACTTTTGCAAGGCATTAAACTTGCGGCGGGTCAGATATTTTTTTGAATCGGCCAATGCCTGAATGAGCTGCTCTATGGTGCTGCTTAATTGCTGGGTCAGATGTGGATCGACACCGTTTAATAATACCGACTGAGCCTGAATGACTGAATCGGCATAATGATTCAGACGATATTGATCCTGCAGCAAAGGGACCAAATCATTCTGCTGAATAGACAGCAGTTCAGCCCGATTCACTTCAATGTCGGCTAAGGCAACAAGCATATCTATCTGAGACATAATATTGGAAACTCAACAAAATCATTTTTATAGTACGACTTCTGTATAAAAGATCATGTAGTGTTTTGCAATTTTTCCGTACCTCCATCAGAGATGTGGCTAAAAGCTAAAATAGGGTTCGGCAATCCGTCGGAAAAACAATCTGCTCTGTCCTCATAATAAATTGATTATTCAAATATTTATAAAATAAAAGACTTATTCAGGTCATTTTTAGCGCGTGTTTTTATCGGATTATCCAAGATTTGATGGTTGAATTCTTTATTCTATGCTTCAGCGAATACAGGAGTATTCGACAGCAATGAGAAAATTCAAATAAAAAATCGATTTCATGGAGCTGAATCGGAGAATAATGAGATGAAAAACAAAAATCTTTTCCTCAAATGGAGTGTAAATGCGTTATTTGCATCAATCGCATTCACATCCCTGAATAGCCATGCCACGACATCTGGAATGCCTGCCCCGGCGAATAGCCAACAGGTATTTTTTGTGGGCAATAACTGGGATGGAACGGTAACCGTCATTCGTCCATCGGGTGATTTTGGTAAAATCGGTGTGATCAACATGGTTCCTGATCGCAAAGAGCGTTTGACGGAAATCCACCTCAATCCAATTAAACTGATTGCCTATACTTACATTCAGTCCACCGCTGGAGAAGGTCATGATCAGCTGGTGGATGACATGTATTCCACACCAGATGGCAAATCTGTGGTGGCATCACGCCCAAGTTTTGCCGATGTGGTGTCGATTAATATTGCGACGGGTAAAATCAACTGGCGTACACCTGTAGAAGGCTTCCGTTCCGATCATATGGCAGTTTCTCCTGATGGTCAGCGCTTAGCGGTATCGGCATCTTCAGGCAATGTGGTTCAGGTGCTGGATATCAATACCGGTAAAGAATTGGGACGCTTTGCAACTGGCGACAAACCGCATGAAAATATTTTCTTTAACGGTGGCACAAAAATTCTAAACTCAGCCATTGGTAATGTGGAAACATCTATGGATGCCGCATGGCAAGATTTCACCAAGGGGAAGCGACTCCTCACCATTGCCGATGCCAATACTTTTAAAGTCCTCAAGACCATCGATTTCCGTCCGGTGCTGGATGCAGTTGGCCGTAAAGATCTGTCCAATGCGGTACGTCCGATTGTCCTGAGTAATGATGAAAGTAAAATTTATGCCCAGATTTCATTTTTTAATGGCTTGATCGAATATGACCTGAATCAGAATAAAGTTACTCGAATTGGTCAACTCCCAGGTAGCTCGACTATTCCATCTGACCGAACCAAATATGTAAATGACTCGCGTCATCATGGATTATCAATTAGTGCTGATGGTGAAAAACTATGTGTCGCCGGGACCATGGATGACTATGCAACCATTGTCGACCGCTCAACCCTAAAAGCAGGAAAGCTAATTGCTGCAGGCAAGCCTTATTGGGCAACACAAAGTCCAAATGGAAAAAGCTGTGTAATTTCTGAAAGTGCGACTGATGTAGTCACCGTGATTGATTTTGCAACGGGCGAAAAAGTGCTGAGTGTTCCTGTCGGAAACCATCCACAACGGGTTCGTATCGGTTATGCACCTGCGGGCTGGTCTACACCTTAACTGTTTATTTTTATAAATCGTACAGACCTGATCTTAAAGATTGGGTCTGCTTTTAATTTAAATGCAAGAGCAAGATTTCTGACATGGATCGTAGCATACAACTTGGTCTTATCATTGGTTTTATGGTGACCCTATCACTCTTCGTGGTGGTTTATATATTTAAACCGCTTTCCTCTCCACCGGTAGATACAGCAAAAGCAAAACCCACTCCAGCTCTTGTAGTAGCTCCTGTTGAAAAAAAAGTTATATCTACCACACCCGTTCAAACAGATACCGTATCGGTGCCAAATCAGGCAGAATTACTTCAACAACGCGACCGGCTATATAAAAATTTTGCAGCCATTAGCGACGCTTTGAGTCATGGACAGCAGCCCGATTTACGTCAGGTGAGCCAAATGTTGGAACAGCAAAAACAGCTGGTCAGAACAGGCATGGTTGCTGCGGATGAAGCTATTTCATATTGCCAGTTTTTAAGGCAGATTTTACCGGCAATGGAACATCAGATTGACCAAAATATTATAGAGTTAGAACAGCTTAAGCGTAGTGCTATACAAAAAGTACAGTCGTGATGATAAATAACATTAATGAACTTCTTTCATCAGCACCTTTTATTTCTTCCTATGAAGGGAAAAAATCAAGACGATTTATCAAGTATGGAAAAATTTAATATAGTCTGAAACATTAAAATATGTTGCCTTATCTATTTCACCCAATATTAATAAATAATGTACTCGTCCAATCATTTTTGCAGCTAAAGGCATTTCAATCTTGTTTAATATTAGGGATCGCTTGTTCACCAAATTCCTGAATACTCTTCTTTGAATATTTATTATAAAATTTCATTTTCTGATCAGGTGTTAACCCTTTCAATTTACTAGAAATTTTTCAAAGGCTTTGCTAAATAGATGATCATTTACAACTTTCGCACATTTAGCAAAGGAAAGCCCAAGACCCTACAATCCAACTTATTCTAAACTTGATGAAACAACCAATCCCAATACATCAAGATTTTCACCTTTGATATTTTGATCTAATTACTTTCTCAGCCAATGTGCTTACAATGCATTTTTCACTCTTATTAAGTTCTAAAAATTGATTATCTAAAGCATGATAAAAAATGAAAACCGCCTTAACCAATCTCTTTCAAACAATCCCGACACACCTTGATTTCTTTGTCATCAACCGTGTAGTCAACTTCAGTAGCACCATGCAGGCCAAATAAACACATTAAGAATTGGAGCATAATTTTTTCCAAAAAAAAGTCCCATGCGAGGGATGCATAGGACCAAAACCAGAGAAACTACAGCGTTTCAATTTGTTGGCGCATTCTAAATATGTATTTTAAATATATGAATATCAAAAACTACCAAAATTTATAAAAGATGAAATTTTATAAATAAAAACCAGAGTATTTTTATGCCTTAGTTTTTATACATATTCTAGAAAAATAAAAGCCCCAACATATTAATGAAGAGGCTTATATATCGTAATACTTTCGACAAAAGATAAAAATCTTCAATAAAAAAGCCTGCTTAACTCTCCAAAATTAAACAGGCTTAATTGCGCCAATACCTTAGAGCCTATCCAGTATTAATTTCATTCTTTTTTAGCACTTAAAAAAAGAATTTGTTAAAATTATTCAATGAGAAAACCATATCCCAGCGACATTAGTCGAGA
>NZ_JBIQOC010000123.1:0-339 GCF_044130295.1 Acinetobacter uliginosus
AAGGAACAGCATGTGCGTGGTAAATGGGTCTGTGATCAGTGTGACACCCTGACTCAGCAAGCGATGCCCGCCTATGTGATTGATAAAGGCATTGCTTCACCTGAATTGCTCAGCCATGTGCTGGTATCGAAATATGCCGATCATTTGCCGCTGTACCGTCAACGTCTGATCTATCAGCGGGCGGGAATCGAACTTTCTAGATCAACTTTATCTGACTGGATAGGTCGCTGCGGTGTAGAACTGGAACCTCTAGCCAATGCCTTAAAAGAGGTGGTACTACAACAGCAGGTGCTGCATGCAGATGAAACACCGGTCACCATCATGCGGATGGGTGAGAAT
>NZ_JBIQOC010000124.1:0-7017 GCF_044130295.1 Acinetobacter uliginosus
GGATAGGTCGCTGCGGTGTAGAACTGGAACCTCTGGCCAATGCCTTAAAAGAGGTGGTGCTGCAACAGCGGGTGCTGCATGCAGATGAAACACCGGTCACCATCATGCGGATGGGTGAGAATAATAAAAAACCGAAGAAAGGTTATGTCTGGGCCTATGCCACCACACAGTACAATCCAGTTCAGGCGGTGATCTATGACTTTCAGGATAGTCGTTCAGGCCAGCATGCTGAAGAGTTCTTGAAAGGCTGGCAGGGCTATCTAGTCTGTGATGATTACAGTGGTTATAAAGCACGTTTTAAATCAGGCCAGGTGATTGAGGTGGGGTGCATGGCCCATGCACGTCGTAAATTCCATGAACTGCATGTAACTGGGAAAAGTCAGGTTGCTGAACAGGCCTTAGTGCTGATTCAGAAACTGTATGCGATAGAAGCAGAACTCAGGAAAAAGACCGATGGTACAGCGGAAGACCGCCGCGAATACCGACAACAGCATAGTCAACCAGTGATGCAACAACTATATGAATGGCTCAACCAACATCATCTGACAGTGCCATCGAGTTCTCCTACCGCCAAGGCTATCAATTACACTCTGAAGCGTTGGCCAGCCTTAAGCCGCTATCTGGATGATGGCAATCTACCGATATGCAACAATTGGGTAGAGAATCAGATGCGTCCCTGGGCGTTGGGACGCAAGAACTGGCTGTTTGCAGGTTCGCTGCGCAGTGGTCAGCGAGCGGCAAACATCATGACGTTAATCCAGTCAGCAAAGCTGAATGGCTTGGATCCGTATGCCTATTTAAGTGATGTGCTGAAAAGGTTACCGACACACAAAGTGACCCAAATTGAAGAATTGCTGCCGCACTGCTGGAAACCTAAATCGAATTAAAAAATAGGTATGGGATTCAGCGGACGCTTACGTTGGACTGAGGCGAGTATTTTGTTGAACTCGGCATCAAAATAAGCCACAGCTTCGGTCTGGGTCACTTTACGCTGACTCAGCTGTTTCATTTCATACATGTGTTCATCCCATGCACGCAGAGATACGCCCAGCTGCTGTTTAATCTTTTGGGTATCAAAGTGGGTGTTGCGGGACTTTAACTACACCGGCACTACTGTCCTGTCCATTTAGGGCAATCGCCAAGGTGTTATTACACACCACACGGATGGAGATGAATTGCGCCGTAGTCGCAAGGGTTCCATCACAGCCCGCTGCCAGCAAGATATAGCCATTGCTGACTTTTTTCTTTTAAAGCAGAAGCCTGTTCAATACGTGCTAAAGCCCAGAATTTCATGTATCCTTTAAGCACACTGGCTATTTCCAGTTGAAAGCAAGACTGCTTTGTTAAATCAGAATAAGAAGTTAAGTATTCCCATCGGTAGACTTCCTGATAGCTCCGGCTGAACATAAATAAAAGCGCATGGGTATCGGAGCGATATAAAACATATATTTTTCATAAGGCATAATAATGCTTTGCCAGCATTCATTCTGGGCATCATATAGCTGCATTGGAGGATTTGTTACACAATTCAATATTTTAAGAACCTCAATTTTTATTTATAGCAAAAATAACGTCTATCAACCTGCATAGGTTTGACCCGCCAGCTTATTGCTATTCAACAAAAATTACTCACCTAATTCATTGAAGCCCTCTCTAAAGTACTGATGCATGTTATTTTATCCAAACGCATCCAATGTCTTCCTAAAAAATTAAATTCAATATTTTTAGACAAGTAAAGATATATTTATTTCAAAGACTTAGTGTCGCTTAATTTCAACTACTGAAGCAATCAAATTTAATACCTTTTTACATGAATTCATTATTTCCTGAATCATCTTGTAAGATGCTGATAAGAAATGTATTAATTATTAAGTCTGTACATAAAAATGGCTAAGTCTGTACAGAAGTTAAGGGGTTACTTAAGGAGTATTTATGCCAAGTTCTCAACTACAAGAACAAATACTGATAGTGAATGCACTAGAAAAATTTATTTTTGACAAAATCCGCTCGTCTCCATTTTTGAGTTTCCATAAATCTATCCTCATGGCATCTAATGAAGAAGATTTAAGGAAGGCAATATATACCTTGATTGATGAAGGTTATTTCCAAGAGTTGGAAGAAGATAAAATAAAAAGACTTTGTAACAAACCTGTTAAGGCATTTTTTCCAGATCAGGATGGGAATGATCAAGTTGCAAAGCTTGATTTCGAATATCGCCCCAAACATTATCATGAAGTACTTCAAGCTATTCGTAAATTTAGAGCTTCACTACAAGCTAATGCTTTAGAAAATATTCAAACTGAGCTTAAAGCCATTCGAACTGCTTATTCATCACATGCAGATTGCATGAATCAGAAAAATCTCCCCCCTATTTTAAGGGACTTTTTAGAACAAGGGGTCTCTAATTCCTTCAAAAAATATAATTTTCAACGCATACGCAAACAACCCTTTTACAACTTTGTAGAAAATTATATTCAGAATTATAGAGGTCAAAAGTTTAATAGTTTAAACCAAATATACATAGACTTAGATTTGAAAGTGACTGCAATAATTTCGGCACTGTTGCAAATACGGATCTAAGTCGATGATATCCGATTCAAAAATAGCTTAGAGACCGAACACCCTGTTGATTAGACACATTTCACCCTGACAATGCCCATAATAAAATAACGAAGCATCGCCTTTTTTCTATCTAACTAAAAAGTATCTAAAAAATCAGTGGCTATTCACTCTATTATGTTAAATTGAGATTAGACTCAAAGAGAGGAAATGCTAGAGATTGCGAATCTGTGAAATTTCCTCTGGTGAAATTCCTAATGACTCTAAAAATTTCTGATGCTCTTCAGGCTCCATTTCCTCAAATTTCTGATGCCACTTCATCATATCTTCTTTTGATAAACCAGCAGCAGTCATAATTTCTACCCATTTCGCTTTATTCATGAACTTTTCCTTTAATAAAATTGATTTTTTTAATAACTCAATGATGGCTTTTTGCTGAACCCTTAAGTTATTAATCTCTTTCTCCAATGTCCTAAAATGATTTTCCAAGATTTGACCTTGGGATATGCTACACGGTTCTAAAAGCAAGCGGATATCTGAAATTGATAGTCCATAAGCGCGATAAGAGACTATACTTTTCAGTCGCTCGATCTCACTTTCACCGTACCATCTGTAACCATTTTCAGCTATAAATCTGGGTTTTAATAAACCCTGTTTCTCATAATAAAGAACGGTGGTTCTCGATAAATTGAGACTTTTAGCTAAGCGGGATACAGTAAGCATATTTTTTGTCATTCGTTCATTGTTCAATTAAGGTAAACCCTTTACTTATAGACAGGTCAATCTGGAAAAATGATTTATTTCACAAATTAAGGATACCCAAAGCACAGTCATTTTTATTTTAGGCTGACAGCTCATCATCGCTCCTCAGCCATCGATGAAATAAAACATGTAACTTATTTCAACCCGCTATAAAATAAAATTTTGATTAATTACAGGAAATGCACATGGTCTGGCTTATTGCTAAGTATGCGCTGACAGCTGGGATGGTGATACTCATTTCAGAAGTGGCCAAACGTAGTGACCGTTTAGGCGGGTTGATCGCAGCCTTACCTATTGTAACTCTACTGGTGCTGATATGGATGAAACTTGAGCATCAAGATCCACAGAAAATTTCAAATCATGCTTGGTACACTTTTTGGTATGTGGTGCCGACTTTACCGATGTTTTTAGCATTTCCCCTCCTGTATCAGCGTTATGGATTTTGGCCAGCTCTAGCCCTTTGTTGTGTAATGACCCTGGTTCTTTTCCTGGCATGGGCGGCTATCTTGCACCATTTCGGTATTGATTTAATGTAAAGGAGGAAACGATTACTCATATCGAATCAGGAGGAATCCTTTTTTACGGAAATATTCATTGCGCTAAACCCCACAACATTAGGGATTATCAAAAACCTTATAGAAATCAGTAGATTTTTCAATATGCCCACTCTTTAGGTAATTGAAAGTGCAACGACATGATAGGAATAAGCATCCTTGGGAAACTGTATATACCAAACTCAGGCGTTTTTATTCCCCTCTTCTATGATTGCTCCCATCAAGCAGGAAAAGCATTCAAAAAATAGTATTGATTAGAGCTTAATTTTAAGATCTGAAGATTATCTGAATCTTAATTTGATCGCCAGTGAACAAAATACCAATGATATAAAGCCTGAATATGGATGCAGTTCTGGATTGACGAGTATTTAAAGCCAGTGATTCAAAATGGCAGGGATAGGTATAGATACGGATTTATATTCGCTATTGGCTGCTCAATTAAGATTTAGTCATCTTATATTGACTATAATCACATGGATAACAGCAAGAGAGTTTATTGTGCGTCATTCTTATCATATCGAAAAACATTATATTGAACGTGCTGGATGGTTACGTGCAGCTGTGCTGGGGGCAAATGACGGGATTATTTCAGTCACCAGTCTGGTGGTGGGAATTGCAGCCAGTGGTGCATCTACCCATACCCTATTGGTGACCTGTATCGCCGGATTGATTTCTGGGGCTGCATCAATGGCTGCGGGTGAATATATTTCGGTTAAATCCCAGCAAGACATTGAACAGAATGATCTGGAGATGGAACAACGTGAACTACAACGCCATCCCGAACATGAATTAAATGAGTTAAAAAATATTTATATACAACGCGGATTACAACCCACTTTAGCTGAAGAGGTTGCCCGCCAGCTGACCGCACATAATGCTTTAGATGCCCATGCTCGTGATGAAATTGGTATTTCAGATCATACTTCTGCCCAGCCCTTTCGTGCTGCATTCTCTTCAGCCATTGCATTTACAGTCGGTTCACTCTTTCCTTTAATTTCAATTATGCTTCTGCCTGAGCAATACTTAGAGAAAGGCGTGATGCTGATTGGGGTATTAAGTCTTGGCATCATGGGTGCACTGGCCAGTTATGCTGGCGGTGCAAGTATTTGGAGAGGTTCGATTCGGGTGATGATTTGGGGAATTATCGCGATGTTATTCAGTGCTTGGATCGGGTCATTATTTAATGTGAGCGTGGCATAAGAGCGCTTTTTATATGTTCCCCCACTTCGCTCTACCCATGATGGATTTGACATCCTCACCGCCCTTTAAGGACGGTGATTCCTACTGCTAGATTATGCCCAAGCACAAGTATGTTCTTAGCACTGTTCAGGTCCATCAGCGGGGATAGAACAATACTCCATAACCCATTAAATAAAGGCTTATCTCTTTTAAAATATCACCTTCACTACCGCATATATGATTATGCAGTAGCCGAATGAATATACTTGCGATTATGCTGTGAGGACATCACGCTTTTCTGACTGGATAAACCCTTAGGTGAATAATAATGATTGATAAAAATATCCCGTTCACCGATTTACACCGCCACCTCGATGGCAATATCCGTCCGCAAACCATTTTAGAACTGGGGCAGCAATTCCAGATTCAACTGCCTGCCAACACCCTGCACAAACTACTACCGCATGTTCAGGTCATGGACAATCAGCCAGACCTGCTGAGCTTCTTAAACAAACTGGACTGGGGCGTGAAAGTCTTGGGTGATTTGGAAGCCTGCCGCCGTGTCGCATGGGAAAATATGCAAGATGCAGCACAACAAGGTTTGGACTATGTCGAACTTCGCTTTTCACCCTTTTATATGGCGATGAGCCATCAACTTCCATTGGCTGGCGTAGTCGAAGCCGTGATTGATGGCGTTCAGCAAGGCAGCGGTGACTTTGATCTTCCTGCTAAGCTCATCGGTATTATGAGTCGTACCTTTGGGCAGGTTCGCTGCCAGCAAGAACTGGATGCCTTACTGACTCATCGTGACCAGATTACCGCACTAGATTTGGCAGGTGATGAACTGGGCTTTCCAGGGGAACTGTTTATTGATCATTTCAAGCAAGCTCGTGATGCAGGCTGGCACATCAGCGTCCATGCAGGTGAAGCCGCTGGTGCAAGCAGTATTTGGCAAGCGATTCAAACCCTCGGTGCAACCCGTATCGGGCATGGGGTGAAAGCTGTGGAAGATGCAAAATTGCTGGATTATTTAGTTGAACATCAGATCGGGATTGAGTCCTGCATTACCTCAAATCTGCAAACCAGTACCGTTGCCGATATTGCTCAACATCCGCTTAAAACCTTTCTTGAACATGGCATTTTAGCCACGATTAATAGTGACGATCCTGCGGTTGAAAGCATTGATATTCAACATGAATATTTACACGCAGCACCACAGGCAGGCTTGTCCGAAGCACAAATCCGACAAGCGCAGCAAAACGGTTTGAGCATCGCCTTTTTATCCGCTCAGGAAAAACAGCAACTTCAAGAGAAAGTATCGCAGCGTAACGCCTTTTTAGGAATCAATTAATCACTTGCTCTACTACAGCTAATTACTTAATTTAGCAGTACACCAAACACCTTATAAAATAGCGTATTAGAACCCGTCTAAAGTGTTTATATCCTCACCTTTAGAGAGAAAGATTATTTAACCCCAATCCTGTTTAAGCCAATGATTCAATAATCTGAATGGTTGGCTTATTTCGATGGGTTAATTGGTATGCACATAACGAAGCATAAATCCCACTTAAAAATCCCGAAATACTACGTGCTTTACTCGTGACTAAATTGTATTGTCCTTTCAATAAGCTGAATAACGTTTCTATTTTATTGTAAGCGTCCGCTGAACCCCACTTTTCTTATCTGCTCAACATTCCCGATAGTGTCCATTCAATTCCCCCGAATGAATAGCCTCAACAAACTGTAGTACTGAAACCAAGCCACGTGCAGTTTCAATTTGTTCCACTGGAACTCCACCAGTTACCCTGTTTTTAGAGTTAAGAAAATGGTGTATCCAATCTAGATCACCACCGTTTAAAGTAAGCGTCCGCTGAACACACCTTCTGAATTCATCCTATAAGCCTTAATTTAGTCCCCACTTAGAAACAAGTGGGGACTTAAATTTATGACTACAAATAATCAG
>NZ_JBIQOC010000125.1:0-7029 GCF_044130295.1 Acinetobacter uliginosus
CACGCTGTTCTAAGCTGAGTGGGACGGTAACAATCCGTGGCATGTGCAAACATCGTTTAACCAAAAATGTCTTTTCGCATGTTTAGTTGTTTTTGTCAACTTAAGGAAAATAAGGTGAATATCATTCAAGCCTGCTTATTCATCTGGAAATAATATTACTGAATAAGTTTTGATGGACTGGTTTGTGTAACCGAACCATTATAATATGCCTTTATGTCTGTATTTGATAAGGAATAAAGCCAATGCAAAAAAAATGGCTCATTATTGCTGTAATTGTGTGTGTACTTATCGGGGGGGCTGTATGGGTCAATATGCAAAGTTTGAAAAAATTACCTTCGGGTTTTGAGGGGAGTAATGGGCGATTGGAACTACAGCGACTTGATGTCGCCTCTTTGTATCCAGGCCGGGTGATTGATATTAAGGTACAAGAAGGTGATCTGGTTAAAAAAGATGAAGTATTAGTGGTTTTGTCAGCTGAGCAAAGTCACAGTTTGGTTGAAGGTGCACAAGCCAGTAAACAGCGTGCAGAAGAAGCAGTACATCAGGCCGAAGCTGAGATTGCAGCAAGACAACAGCAGTTAAAGGTTGCACAACTCGAGCTGGATAATGCGCTACAGCTGAAAAAGGAGGATTTGATTTCTGTGGTAGAAGTGCAACGCCGTCAAGCAGCACGGGATGGCGAGGCAGCTGCGGTTAAAGCAACCCAGGCAGCACGGGAGTCAGCAATTGCTGCGGTTAATCAGGCTCAGGCACAAATGAATATCGCATCTTCGGCCAATAAGGATATGTTCATCCGCGCACCACAGACTGGTCGGGTAGAGTATCGTATTGCGGAACTGGGCAATGTTGTTGGGCCTGGCAGTAAAGTCATCACTTTACTTGATCCTAGTGATGTGACTTTATCAATTTTTCTTCCTACAGATACCGTTGGAAAATTAAAGCTGGGTGATGATGCCATAGTTGTGCTTGACGGGATTGATGCAGTTTGGCCTGCAAAAATTACATTTATTGCCAGCAATACACAATTTACCCCTAAATATGTGGAAACAGCCAATGAACGCGAAAAACTTATGTATAAGGTAAAATTGCGTATTCCCCAACAAATTAGCTTGCAGTATCAAGGGGTGTTAAAAGGTGGCTTAACTGGTAATGGTTATGTCCGTACCAATCCACAAGAGGCATGGCCAGTACAATGGCAGGCCAAATTACCGCAATTACAGCAAAACGCCAGAACACAATAAAATTGAATAGGCAGTTCGCCATGACGGATGTAAAACAGCAAGAAAACACTGTAACTGCTGTATCGTTACAGGGCGTTTCTCATACTTATGGGCAGGTTCGAGCATTAAATAATATTCATCTGTCGATTCCCAAATCTGTTACAGTCGGGTTGATTGGACCTGATGGTGTTGGAAAATCAACATTATTATCCCTTATTGCCGGGGTGAAGGTGATCCAAAGCGGGCAGGTTTTGATTTTTGATCAGGATATTTCACAAAAAAAAATCCAGAAACATTTGTCACAGCGTATCGCTTTTATGCCCCAAGGTTTGGGGCACAATTTATATCCCACATTGTCTGTCTATGAAAATGTAGATTTTCATGCGAGCCTTTTTGGTTTGGATACCCGTGCCCGAAAACAGCGAATCCAGCGATTATTACAGGCAACAGGATTAGATCCTTTTGTGAATCGTCCGGCTGGTAAATTATCTGGCGGCATGAAACAAAAGCTGAGTTTATGCTGTGCTTTAGTCCATAATCCGCAATTATTAATTCTAGATGAGCCGACGACAGGTGTTGATCCTTTATCAAGACGGCAATTCTGGAATCTGGTTGATGATTTACGCGCTGAAAATACGGAAATGACGGTAATTGTTTCAACCGCTTACATTGACGAAGCGCAACGCTTTGAATATTTATTGGCGATGGATGATGGACAGTTAATTGCCAATGCAACAACGCAGGAAGTGTTACAGCAGACCCAGAGTCAAACACTCGAAGAAGCTTATGTGAAGCTGCTGCCAGAAAATAAACGTGGAACGGGCGTGTTACACGTGACGCCATTTGTTGCAGATCCAGATTCTCCTCCGGCAATTGAAGCACATGATTTGACCAAGCAATTTGGTGATTTTATTGCAGTAGATCATGTTAACGTTACGATTGCACGCGGTGAAATTTTTGGTTTTTTAGGCTCAAATGGATGTGGCAAATCCACCACCATGAAAATGCTAACAGGCTTGCTGGATATCAGTTCAGGCACGGCAAAACTGCTAGGAAAAGAAATTAATGCAGGAGACATGGCAACCCGAATGAAAGTGGGTTATATGTCACAGGCATTTTCATTATATGAAGAATTAACGGTACGTCAGAATCTGGAACTACATGCAAAATTGTACAGGCTCACAGGGAATGATGCTAAAAATGCAGTGCAAAGTGCATTGCAGCAGTTTGATCTGCAAAAAGAAGCCGATACTCAGCCCGCCGCTTTGCCTTTAGGTATTCGGCAACGCTTACAGTTAGCCGCAGCATGTTTACATCATCCGGAAGTATTGATTCTGGATGAGCCTACTTCTGGCGTCGATCCAGCTGCACGAGATATGTTCTGGCAGCATCTCATAAAATTATCGCGACAGGATCGTATTACGATATTTGTTTCGACGCATTTTATGAATGAAGCTGAACGTTGTGACCGTATTTCATTTATGCACCGTGGACGGGTTCTGGCAGTAGGGACACCGCAGGCATTGTGTCAGGCGCAACACACAGATGAACTCGAGCAGGCATTTATTATTTATCTGGAGCAAGCATCAGGTGAAGCTGAACACCCTGTTCAGCATCACACCGATCAAGAGCAAGAGAGTTTAAGAAGTGAAGCCCGCCAGAACCAGACACTTTTTTATAGATTAATGGCCTGGTTTGCCATGGTCTGGACATTTGCTGTCAGGGAAGGCAAAGAGTTATGGCGTGATCCGATTCGAATGTTTTTTGCGATTCTTGGCCCGATCATTCTCATGATGACAGCATCCTATAGCGTTTCTTTTGATGTTAAAAATGTCAAACTCGCAATTCTGGATCGTGATCAAAGTGTGGAAAGTCGGGCCTTAACGGAATATTTTACGGCTTCGCGATATTTTACGCTGGAAAAATATATTGGTTCCGAGGCTGAAATTGATCCTGTGTTAAGAACATCTACAGCCAGGTTGGTGATTGATATTCCACCTGATTTTGGTCGAGATCTGATGCGTGGAAATAAACCGGAAGTCGGCTTCTATGTAGATGGTTCCATGCCATTTACTGCGGAAAATATTAAGGGTTTTATTCTTGGCATGATGAGTAATTACGGGACAGATAAAATAACGGCCATGGGGCTGCCGATAGAGGTCAAATCTGCGGTCTCGATACAGCCAAGATTTGTCTATAATCAGGATTTCAAAAGTATTTATGCTTTTACACCTGGAATGATCATGATGGCGATGATGTTGATTCCCGCCATGATGACCGCCCTCGGTGTGGTGCGAGAGCGGGAAATCGGCTCAATTACCAACTTGTATACGTCTCCGGCATCAGTCCGACAGTTTTTAATTGGTAAACAGTTACCTTATATCGCTTTGGCGATGTGCAGTTATTTCAGTCTGGTCTGGCTTGCCGTTGTGGTGCTGGATGTCCCTGTTTCAGGAAGTTTCTGGGCCATGACATTAGGGGCACTCTTACTGGTTTGTGCCGCGACAGCTTTTGGTTTATTGATTTCGAGTCTGGTCAAAACGCAGGTTGCGGCGATTTTTGCATCGGCGATTTTTACCTTAATTCCCGCATTGAATTTTTCAGGGTTACTTTATCCATTATCTACATTAACGGGCGTAAATTATTGGATCGGTTGGGGATTTCCAACTGCATGGTATCAATTGATCAGTCTGGGGAGTTTTACCAAGGGTTTGGGTTTTCAGGATTTTGTCCAATATTATGTAATGTTGACGCTATTTTGCATCCTATATGTATTGCTGGCAGGTTTGTTCTTAAAGAAACAGGAGCAATAGCATGTGGCAATGGATGAAAAATGTCTGGTTTTTAAGCCGGAAAGAACTGCGCAGTTTGCTAGGTGATTATACGTTAATGGTCTTGATTGTGGTGGTCCTTTCGGTGGCTGTTTATACGGTTTCTACAGGAATTACCACGGAAGTCCGTCATTCATCAATTGCCATTCTCGATGCCGACCATTCGCAGTTATCGTATCAAATACGGGATGCCTTACAGCAGCCGTATTTTAAAACGCCAGTACTGGAACAACGGGAAAATATCGACCAGCAGATGAATCAGGGCGGATATGTTTTTGTGATTGACATTCCTGCCAATTTTGAAAAAGATGTGGTCGCAGGTCGTGCCCCTGAAATTCAGGTTTTGGCGGATGCAACCTCAGTTACACAGGCCGGTATTGGTCTAGTCTATCTTCAACAAATCATTTCACAGCAAGTCAGTCAATTTTTAAAACAGCCTTCTTCAGAAAGTTTACTCCCGGTGAAGCCTGTCCTGAATGTCATGTATAACCCGAATGGCGAATCACATTGGTATCTCAGTGTTGTGCAGATTATTGCCAATATTACCCTGCTGGCCATGGTGCTGGTTGGTGCGGCAATTATCCGCGAGCGTGAACATGGAACCATTGAGCATTTATTGGTGATGCCAGTTTCTGCCAGTGAAATTGCTATGGCCAAAATTCTGACCAATGGATTGGTGATTACCGTAGCTGCTTTACTGTCCTTATGGCTTGTCGTAAATCACTGGTTGCAGGTACCCATTAATGGTTCTGTGACTTTATTTACCTTGGGAACAGTGATTTATTTGTTTTCGGTATCGGCACTGGGAATCTGGTTGGCAACGCTTGCTCCCACAATGCCACAATTTGGCTTGCTATGTTTGCCGGTATATGTGGTCACACGGTTATTGTCCGGTTCGGAGTCGCCACTGGAAAGTATGCCTGAAGTCATGCAATGGTTGACGCAGATTTCACCCGTCACACAATATGTTCAGTTCGGACAGTTTGTTTTATTCCGGAATGCCGGTATTGATAGTGTGTGGGATAAATTACTGATTATGATGCTGATGGGGATTGTATTTCTGGCATTGGCACTTGGGCGTTTTCGTCATATGTTGGCACGGCAAGGTTAAACCAGGGGGATAAAAATGAATAAATGGCTGTATGTGAGTTTGTTAACGGGGTTAATTTTAAGTGGCTGTGCCAAAGATCAAGTCCAAGTAGAGTCCCAGGTTATGCTGCCTTTACAATTTGATCAGACCGATATGGCAAAAGGATCGGCAGAAATTGCACAATGGTGGCAAAACTGGAATGATCCTGTGCTAAACCGATTGATTGAACAGGGACTGACAACCAATCACGAGTTAAAGGTAGCACTGGAAAATTTACAGGCTGCACGTTCTACCACACAATTAGCAGAAGCCGACCTCAAGCCCGCCTTAGGGGCCAATGCAGGGGTTAGTGCTCATCAATTCCAGCTAGACAATCCGTTAAATTCAGATGTGAAAAATGTTTTATCTCAACTCGGGTCATCACTGGGCGATGATAATTTCAATTTTAATGGACATGCGCAGCACATGGGCTTTATTGCGAGCTGGGAACTCGATATTTTTGGACAGAAAAAAAGTGATGTAGATGCTGCCCGATATGCCAGTCTGGCGACCATGCAGCAATGGTATGGCGCTCAAATGCTGGTTGCTAGTGATATTGCCCAGAATTACTTTACCGTTCGCAGTTTACAGCAACGCATCAAAATTGGTGATCATACGGTTGCGACGTTACAGCAGTTAAAACGGTATGCTCAGGGGAGATTTAGAGCTGGCCAGATTACCGATTATGATGTTAAAGATGTAGATGCCAAACTTACAGCAGTACAAGCACAATTAGCCACTCTACAGGCACAGGCCGATGCGTATCAGCGTAATATCGCGGTATTGACCGGCCAAGTGCCACAAGGATTTAAACTCGCAGCAAGCCCACAAAATATCTTGCAGCATATTCCAGCCCCCCCGCAAGGACAGCGGCCGTTGCAAATCCTGAATCGTCGTCCAGATATACAGGCCAAACAGGCGGTGGTACAAGCATATAGTGCCAAACGGGCCAGTGCACAGGCAGATTTATTACCGCGTTTTAATATGCAGTTTTTTTGGCAAACCGGGCAATTGAGTCTGGATAGCGATTTACCAGATTTAAAAGGTTATGGTGGTTTGGTGAGTGCAGGGATGACTTTGCCAATTTTTACAGCCGGACGTATTCATCATAATATTGAAATAAGTGATCATCGTTTGCAGGCTGCTCTGGCCGATTATGATCATGCTGTATTAAAAGCACTTGCTGAAGTAGACAGTAGTTATCAGCTTCAATTTGCGTTAAGTCGTCAAAATCTTTTATTGGCACAGGCACTGCATAAAGCCAATCAACAAGCCAAAGATGCCAGTACATTGTATCGTTATGGCCAAATGACGCTGGATCGTGCACTTAGTGCACGTTTAACCGCAAATGAGCTTGCAGATAAACAGGTTCAGGGAAAGCTGGCGCAGGCACAAAATCTACTGGATCTGTATAAAACACTTGGCGGGGGGTGGCAATCCACCCAGTCTGACTGAATAAAGTGCTTTAATTGCTCTATTCATCTTCTACCCAGGTAGAAATTTAAATTTTGATGGTTTGGAAAAATTCAGCTTTTGAATATTTGTGTAATAAAGCCCTTGTTTTTACAAGGGCTTTATTTATCCAATGGTTTGAGCAGTCAGGTTGTAGCACTGCTACGTCATGAGATTGTTTATATCTAAAAGCATCATGTGAAAATTATTCTGATTGTGTTTTTGAGTAATAAAGTTAAATACTAAGTAATTAGGACTTACGCATTGACGGATTCAAAAAAGTATTAAAATACTTTATAAAGTATCTGTGATCAGACGAATTAAACATGCTTCTACAGCAACTTGTACATTACCCATTTATATGGGCTTTCTCATGACAGAACCGAACTCTATTAGC
>NZ_JBIQOC010000126.1:0-458 GCF_044130295.1 Acinetobacter uliginosus
ACGTTTATTACAGAACAGGTAAGCACAATGCGGTTTGATTGAGCCAAAGGCTTTCATAATCTGCGCCATGGCCGTATCCATACCCGCACGCATGTCCATGGGCTGAGTAGATAACCAGATTTCATCAATGCGGATCATGTTGCAAGTGCCTTGAGTAATTCTGCCAAGGCAGGTATTTCTGATGTCTGCCATTTTAGCTGAATATCATTATTCGTATGAGGCACGGTGATACACAACGTGATCCTCTCATCCATAGGTTGGCTGATTGCAGCAGTGTAAGGCAAAGCAATAAATGCTGGATTCACATGAGTAGGATCCTGCACGGCACCATCATGATGGCTGAAGATCCTGATCCAACGACTGACAAGGTTGGCATTAATACTATGTTGCAGTGCGACCGAAGCGATCGAGGTATTAGGATTTTTGCAGGCATTGACAATACTGAGTTTGAATTCTTT
>NZ_JBIQOC010000127.1:0-6452 GCF_044130295.1 Acinetobacter uliginosus
AGTCCCCACTTGTTTTTAGGTGGGAACTAAATTAAGGCTTATAGGATGAATTCATAAGGTGTGTTCAGCGGACGCTTACCGCTATATTAACTAAGGGGCAGTTTTTAAATGCCGCTAGATAGATATTTTATACTGCCGATAAAATATTATAATTAAACCCAATTGATATATTAAATTAACCTATTAAGATGTTGTTATAATGGGGTTGTTAATTGTATGATAAATTTTAGTTGCAAGCTTATTAATTAGGAAATTGTACTTTTAAATAATCTGGTTTGAGCAACAGGGCTAAAAAAACTCTCATTACTAAAAAAATTAATTAAAATTATGTATTTAATATAATAGTTTTTTTATAAAATTTTATTTACCTAATAAGATTATGAATATATTTTATTTTTAATTAGTTATTTAAAAAATTATAAATTTATATACTTTATTGATTGATATTTTAAATTTAATAAGAGAGAGTGGATAATGAGTTGATGTTTATAAGGTGGTTATGTAAGGTGATTCTTCTGAATTGAGTGTTGTTGAAGATAGATGTGATTGACTGTCCTTTGGATGGTACTCATTTTACTTTTGTGGTTCCATACTTTTTTAAAAATATCTTATATAAATCAATATTATAATTGATTGTTTTATTTTTAAATCTTATTTAGTAGTATAGAATCATAAAAAAAATCAGAGAGATATATAAATTATTTAAAAAGTTTAGTTTTATGTAAATATATTAAGCCAGACATCTTAATCAACATGAAACATAAAGTTAAACAAATTACCCAAGATAGATTATTGCTATCTACTAGTGAAGCTGCTCGTTTATTAGGGTATGCAGAACAAACATTACGTAAATGGGCATTGTATGAAAACGGACCAATAAATCCTATTAGGCATGGTCGCAGTCTTCGATGGAGTAAAGCAGAAGTCTATAAATTTGCTTGTGTCAAAGAAGAAGTCTAGAAAAATTGAGATAGTTTTTCATGCTATTGGCGTTCACTCTATTTAGAGGTAAAAAGCACGCAATAACAAGAAATACTATCTCATCCATAAAATTTATATACCTATTTTTTAAAAAATATCATCAGTTTAAATTGGATTTAGATTTAGGCTCTAGGCTTTGTCATGCTCAAAAAAAGCCTTAATGAAGTTTTTATAGGGTAGGATTTGGAGTTAATAATGTCCAAAAAAAAATCAAAATCAAAGCAAAAACCCAAACAACGAAGTACGAGTAACTTGAAGATTGATGTTCATAAAACTCAATTGGACATACTCGAGACTGTACTTAGTCACACAGACTCTTGTGTAAATCTGCAACAGAAGGTCCAAGGACAAATACTTACTTTAATTGCTAAACGAGTCAGTGATGATCTTGAATGTTTTAAAACAGCATCTGCCTATTTGCCAGATTCTATCAAGCAAGATCAGAAGGTTTGGGTTGAGGCTCAAACAAGTTACGTTTTTTGGTTCGTGCTTTTTAATTATTTAAAAAGTGCCTCAATTAAGAAGGAATCTAGAAATTATTTGTTTAACAGAGTTTTTGAATATTTGAACCAGGAAGATAGGCAAAAAATACAATTTTATATTAATAGGGAGGTATTAAAAAAAGGTGGATATTCTAATCATGAAAAAATCTATAAGAGTGATTTTGTGAATTTTTTTAAATTGCCTAAGAATTTTAATGAATATTAATCGTTATTTAAGAGTTAATTGAAATGTTTGAAATTTTAAATCAGGAATATCTTAAAAATCATTGTGGTGGTTTTGAGGAAATTATTTCTGGATATAGTAAAAGAATAGCGATGTTAAATTTTGAAGATTTTAAAAATTTTTATTTAAAATCTATGGATCAAGAAAGTTTGAAAAGTTTGACAGATTATTGTGGGATGCTATATTTTAATATTTGTAGAAATAAGCAAAGAACTCAATATAGAAGTATATTGGGATTTTTAAGTGTTTCGATATTATGTAATGATTTAGATAAGTTAAATAATGAAAATCAAATTGAGATAAATAATAAAAATTTAGAAATTTTAAATTATGTGATGCTTTTATCTGGATTGTTCTTGACGATTGATAATTCGGAATCAAAAATTAAAATGATAAATTATACATTGTACTTATTATTTAAACTGGTAGGGAAAAGGTTTGATAAATATATAAATGATATATTAACGAATCTTGTTTACTATTTTAGAGTAATTATAAATATTGATCCATTGAAAAAGTCGAAAAAAGAATTCAGTAGTTATGCTAAAAAGCAAAAAGACCAAACTATTGCGAGTTGTCTAGATTTCGATGTGCAGGAAAAGAATCAAATTGAAAAATCATTAAATCGCTATTTAGATGAATATAGGGTGGCTATTGAAGATCTCTACTATGATAAGAAAGTACAGGTTAATAGGAAAAAAGCTCAAACATCTCTTGAAGAAACAAAGGTGTCTCTTTTAAGTTTCATCGATCCACCTTTGATAGTAGACAGCTACTCTGACTATTCTGATGCTCATGCAAAGGATGACGATGAAGAAAATGAAGATGTAAAAAGTCATCAATATGATTTTAGTCAAGATGAGAATACACGCAGATTATCAACTCTTGTTGATCAGCAAGTATTGCGTAGATACCTCGATCATGTACACGAACCGACTGTGAGTAATGTTTACTATATCGACCCACCTTTTTTGAAAGTTATATATCAGGTCTTACATGACGAACTACAGGACAATAAAGACATAGAAGAATCTGCCATGGCTGCCTGTTTCTTAATATCATTATGTACAGGAATGAGTGCTGTTGTCTTTCAATATGTTGATTACTTTTTTGAAATTAAGAAATTAAAACATTCTTCTGGTCGTGATTATTATTTATGGACCGTCGATGCCGAGGTTAATAAAAGGCTGGACGGCGAAATTGCAAAAAAAGGGAATAGGCTGAATAAACATTCCAGTTGGACATTCCAAATTCCTGCAATGTGGATTGATCGAATCAAAGAGGCGCAGCTAAGTGGCTACACAAACACCGATTTTAATCAGTATTTAAAGGAATGTTTCTTTGGTTATTGTATTGGAAATCTATCTGTTACTCATATCGCCTCGCAGCTTTCATTTCATTTACATCGCATTTGTGAAGATGATTTACAGAAGAATTTTCTCATTGGTAAACAAGTTTCACATCAACCCGATCTTGCATACGGTGGTTTTTCTTATAAACAGTTAAATGATTCGTATGAGAAATACGTATGGCTTTGGTTTCAGAATAAACATGAGAGTCATGTGCTAGATCGCCCTCAATTTATTCAAGTTAAAAGTGATGAACGTGTAGGAAGTCAGCGAGCTTGGTCATTTAATCAGGCTAAAAAATTCTTAAATTCACTGAACAAAAAGATCATTCAGATATTGAAGGACAAGAAATCAATTGAAGAACGATTTAATGCTTTCAGTGTCTGGATTTGGATTTGTTGTCTTTTATCCTCAGGAGCACGCCCAGCAATTGCTGCATCGAGTATCAAGGAGAACTATGACTTCATTACAGGCATAGTCTACATTCATGATAAAAACAGCCAATCACGACGTCATGGTCGCTTTTCACCACTGACTGAATTTGTTGTTAATGAACTAAAGCTGTATGAAAAATTCATTACAGACCTTATGAATTCAGGGACTTTAACTAAAAGTGAGGATAACTACTATCTTCACTATTGGAAGAAAAATGCAGGATTCATGAAAATAAAAATAAGTCCTTTAACTCAGAAAGATGTGGCTTCTTATCTTGCATTGAATTTCCCTGAAATTGGGCCGTTATATCCCAATTGGATTCGACATTTTGTAAGGAACACCCTTGATTTGCCAGATGCAGTCTTTAAGTCATGGTATGCGCATGATCAACAAGGTGAAATTGGATTTTCTAAATTATCATCTTTACAGCCATATGCTTACAAAACTCTAATTCAGGATGCTTTAGAAAAACTTTTTAAAGATCTTGAGTTAACATCTGTGGAGATTTCTTTATGAATAATGAAAATTTAGAAAAATTAAAGCAAGAACTTGAATCTATGGCGAAAAGCATATTTGAAAGTATTTCAAATATGCTAGTTGAAGAGATTACAGAGCATAATTTAAAGCTTAAGCTTGATGATAAAATTAAAGAGAAGATGTATAAGGCGAGAGCTAAAGTTAATAAATATTTCAAATCACAAAAATTGGATGCTAATCACTTAAAAGTGGGATGGCAATATTGGTCAGATTTATGCGTCCAAAATAAACAGGAGGTTGAATCAAAGATAGACTGGTTGTCTGGTAATTATAATATACCACTGATTCAAACCAGCTCTTTTCCATCTAATATCAAAGATATTGAATCTACCCAAACTAAATTGCAGAGTGGAAGGGAATTACATGATTTTAAGCTAAAGCTGCATGACTTTTGGCAGAAGCAATTACCCCATCAGCTTAAGACAAGTAAATTAAATCCGCATGTGACATTTGAACAAAAAGAATTTCTGTTGCGTCAGTTCTTATTGGCTCTCATTTTTGATTGTGGATGTGGGACACGAGCTGATTTGCTCGCAATTCTAAAATCTTTGAGAGAAACATACTCTAACGATAGAGTTTCCCCATTTGAATTATCTAGTGGTCTAGTATCGGTGTACGGTAAAGACATTTCAAAATTTGCTTGCTTATATAGTTATCCTCTGGAAAATTCGTCTTATGCGAATTTAATTTACGATGAAAAATCATACCAGGTTAAACAAATTTATCTGACTCCAATGAGTTTGTTAATGTTGATTCGACTGGTTAACGATATTGAATTAGATACACAACCAGAAAAAAGACAAGTAGATCAAGAATTGGTGCAATTGCTCGATTCTATAATCAATCTAAATGGGGAGCTTTTAGATCAAAAAATTTTATCAGGCTTACAAGATGTAGATCACGAACACGCTGTTGTTAAGATTTTTTCAAAGAAGAAATTTAAGCTTTTTGATCATTTAGATTACGTACAGTATTTTGGAACGAAAAATACATTAGATGGTTTTCTTATTGCTTTATCTAAGGGTGTTTTTAATTACTCGGCGCTTTCTTATTCATCCTTAAAAGCACTAGAGGGAATTGATACACATGACAGTACTCAGACGTCTAAAAAAAAGAGCATCAATCAAGCTATTGTAGATAATTTTTACTATACGGAATTGAAGAAGGCTAAGTTGGAGCAGATTCGAAATTTGAATACAGATTATCACTGTGCCGCAGATATTAAAAAGAGTTTAGTAAGAACCTTGGATGTTAGTAACGTGAGTGTGAGCGAAGTTATAGCTGAGTTTTCAAAGGATCTTAGCTTGCTTCACAACAGTTATTCTTGCCAGCAATATACCTCGCCAAAAGATATTGCCCTTGTTAGTGTTCAGATTGCGGTGATCACGTGGTATTTGGAGTGTCTTAAAGAAATAAAATCGACCGGCTCGGGTAAAAATAAAAAAGGCATTAAACTGAGCTCTTTAGATACTTATAAATCATCATTTATTGACGAACTTTTTCTATATGTTGTGAGTAATGATTTAGACCTTCAAGCCATAGATGAAGAAGAGTTTGAGGAGATCTACAGTCATATTTTGGCTATCAAATCCATTGGCGACAGTAGTAAGAAAAACAGAAAATGTTCACAAAATGGGAGGGGGATTAAACATAATAGCTATGGGTATGCGGTAAGTAATCTAAAAAAATTTCACAATAGCTTAATACGTAATTTTGGTGCTCCTCGTATTAATTATTTAGATCAATTGCAATCAACTGATTTGCAAGTGTGTAGAACATCGTATGTTACACCAGTGATGTTTAATCAATTTAAAAATTTAATTGCTGTCCAAACTCAGTTGACCAAAGATCAGAAGAATATTCTTAAAGTCATTTGTATCCTTGCGTATAGAACGGGGCTAAGACTCAATGAAATTCTGGGATTAAAGCTAAGTGATTTAGCCATGATAAATTTGCGTTATGAAACAATTGGTCATGATCTTTATTATTATTTTACCAATGAAAAATATGAAATTTTCAAAATTTTTATCCACAATAATTATTCTCGTCAGCTTAAAACCAGTAATGCAAAACGAGGAATGTGCCTTGATGAATTACTGACCAGAGATGAGTTAATTTCAGTTATTCATTTGATTAACAAAAAAATGAAGGTGCCCATTAATCAAAATACATTAGGTGCCAAAGATTGTTTAATTTTCTCTGAAGAGGGTGGGGATATTTCTCATCGATCTGTGAGTCAACTGATCAAGGAGATGTTTGATCAGTTATTTTTGAATCAAGTACACGACTATTCATTTCATAGCTTTAGGCACACTGCTTCGTAAGCGTCCGCTGAACCCCACTTTTCTTATTTTCTCAATATCCCGATAGTGTCCATTATTTATTAAATGGACATTATGTTTATGGCCTTAGACACTTTTATAG
>NZ_JBIQOC010000128.1:0-6772 GCF_044130295.1 Acinetobacter uliginosus
AAATTATTTAGACCAATGATCAAAAACTTCATTGATGACTTTATTCTCGATAAAAATCATCTGCTACCACAGAGAATCTATAAATAATAGTGCGTAAGTCCTATTCTAATAGAAATGTTCTTTTTAAAAGTTAAATATCCGTTTTTAACGGGCAAAATATGTCAAAGCCATTCATAAAAAAGTCGAGTTGTTTCCAAGCCGGCTTTTTGCACATTTTTTCGTTTTTTGGGGGATTTTTAAGTCATTGATATTTTAAATGGATTTTAACAAATACTGTTATTCCTTTATTAAGCAGCTTTTTTATGATCGGCATCACAAATAAACCATTCTAAGGCTTGTTTTCCAACAAATTTAGTTAAGGTATAGTTAGTAGTCGAACTAACAATAACTCCTATGCCAAATGGTAAAGCCTTTTTTAAAGCCGCTTTTGTAAAGTTAATACCAATTGCTTTGAATATTTGCTTTATTGTTTCCAATGCTGCTCCTTTCAAATATCTTTCAACCATTTTAACTCCAGCCTTTGATGCTAACTTAGATGCTTGAGTTGTTCCAGTCTGCTCTAATGCTCCAAGACCAGCGATCAAAAAGCTCATATGCTTAGCATCCTCATTATTCAAGTCATAGTCATATGCAGCAGCTAAACACATAACCATATCTACCTGTAGCTTCATGGAAATAGCAACATCCATTGTTCCTCCGGCAGCAATAGATACAGCCGTTCCTAATCCTGGCACAATGCTTGTTAATGATGTTGCTGCTCCTGATGTTGCACTAATCTTTGAGTATCTATCTATAATTTTTTGTGCGACTATTTTCTGAGCGGACGTTTTACTTAGATTTGAATTTTTCTCTAGAACTTGTTTCTTATAGCCACATGCTACAGCCATTGCATCATCTGCTGAAATTGCAATTTTCTCAACGACTGTATAAATTAAATCAGGCTTATTATTTTCTTGATCAGTCATTAACTCTATTTACCTGTATTATTTGAAAAATATAGAAATATTATAAATGATTTACAAAAAATATACAGTGTAGGAAGTTTAAGACTCTGAGTTTTTTGATTAAAAATTAGATAAATTCTTTAAGTTGTTAAAAAATTCAATATCCCTATCAGCTGACAAACCAAATTGATATTGAGCCAGTAATTATAGAAAGAAGTTTATATCTACAAATTAAATTTTCGTAAAATTAATACAATACATCTCACATCAAAATAAATGTATAAGCCAAATAATATCAATATCTTAAAATCCATAAAAAGCTGAATGGTTAAAAATTCAGGTTTTACATGAGGTATCAATGTTTCACAAAAAAACCGCCCTAAAGGCGGTTTTTTTTTCTAACCTAAATCAGTGAAATTATTTCTTCACATCAAAACGGTCTGCATTCATCACTTTGGTCCAGGCAGCAACAAAGTCTTTGACGAATTTTTCTTTGTTGTCATCTTGTGCATATACTTCTGCATATGAACGTAGAATCGAGTTCGAACCAAACACCAAGTCCACACGTGTTGCAGTCCATTTCGCTGTGCCCGTTGCACGGTCTACAATCTCGTAACGGTTTTTGCCGACCGGTTTCCAGTTGTAGGCCATGTCAGTCAAGTTCACGAAGAAGTCGTTTGTTAATACGCCTTCCCGGTCTGTAAACACGCCTTCTTTTGCCCCAGCATAGTTGGTTCCCAGTACACGCATACCACCAATCAGTACCGTCATTTCCGGTGCAGTTAAACCCAGTAACTGAGCACGGTCTAACAGCAATTCTTCAGGTTGCGCAGTGTAGTCTTCTTTTAGCCAGTTACGGAAACCATCGTGTTTCGGTAACAAGTCTTCAAATGAATAGACATCCGTTTGCTCTTGAGTGGCATCCCCTCGTCCCGGCGTGAATGGAACTTTAATGTCTACACCCGCAGCCTGAGCTGCTTTTTCAACAGCAGCCGTACCGCCCAGTACAATCAGGTCGGCAATGCTGACTTTCTTCTCAAGACCGGCCTGAATTTCTTCAAGTTTCGCCAACACTTTCGCCAAACGTTCAGGTTCGTTACCTACCCAGTCTTTTTGCGGAGCGAGACGGATATGCGCACCGTTCGCACCACCACGATAGTCGGAACCACGGAAAGTACGCGCGCTGTCCCAAGCGGTGTTGATTAACTCGGCTGTGCTTAAACCGCTGTTCAGCAATTTCGCTTTGAGGTCTTCAATTTCCGCTTCAGACAACACGTAGTTCACCGATGGAATCGGGTCTTGCCAGATTAGATCCTCAGCAGGAACATCGGCACCTAAATAACGCGATTTTGGCCCCATGTCACGGTGAGTCAGCTTGTACCATGCACGCGCAAACACTTCAGCAAAATAAGCTGGGTCTTTATAGAAACGCTCAGAGATTTTGCGATACTCAGGATCAATTTTCAGTGCCATATCGGCATCAGTCATCATCGGGTTACGACGGACATTCGGGTTGTGTGCATCAACAGGTTTGTCTTCCTCTTTGATGTTGATCGGTTCCCATTGTTTAGCACCTGCCGGGCTGATGGTTTTTTCCCACTCATAGGTGAACAATAAATAGAAGAATTCATTGTCCCATTTGGTTGGATGCGTGGTCCAAGCCCCTTCCAGGCCACTGACCATGGTATTGGCACCGTTACCTGTACCTTCAGGGTTATGCCAGCCTAGGCCCTGAAATTCGACATCTGCGCCTTCAACGTCTTTACCCAGCAATTCAGCTTTGCCGTTACCGTGTGCTTTACCAATGGTGTGACCACCTGCAGTCAAGGCCACAGTTTCTTCGTCATTCATGCCCATACGGTCAAAAGTGACACGCATATCCTGTGCAGTACGCAGCGGATCCTGCACACCATCTACCCCTTCAGGGTTCACGTAAATCAGGCCCATCTGCACGGCAGCAAGAGAATTGTCTAATGACTTACGATCCTGATCATTTTCATAACGGTTTTTGGTGGCATCCAGCCATTTTTTTTCAGAACCCCAATTGACGTCTTTTTCAGGGTGCCAGATGTCTTGACGACCGCCACCGAAACCAAACGTTTTCAGACCAGCTTCTTCATACGCCACTGTACCGGCCAGGATGATCAGATCGCCCCAAGAGATTTTATTGCCATATTTACGTTTAATCGGCCAAAGCAGACGGCGGCCTTTATCGGTGTTGACGTTATCTGGCCAGCTGTTGAGTGGAGCAAAACGCTGGTTCCCGGTATTGGCACCACCACGACCGTCCTGCTTACGGTAAGAACCGGCAAGGTGCCAGGCAGTACGCACGAACATGCCAATGTAGCTGCCGTAGTCCGATGGCCACCAGTCCTGGCTGCTGTTAATGAGTTCGCGTAAATCCTGTTTCACTGCTTCTAAATCCAGTGAATTAAATGCCTTGGCATAATCAAAATCCGGGTCCATCGGATTGGTTTTTTTATCGTGTTGAGCAAGAATGTCAAGATTTAGAGCATTCGGCCACCAAGCCGCATTTGAGCTGGCGGCATTAGTATTGCCACCCTCTTGGTGGAACGGGCATTTCCCTGCAGTTTTCGTATCATTATTCATATCTGAGCTCCAAATTAATCATAAAATGACGATTGTCATGAACCGTTAAAAATTTCTAACTCATCATCAAAATAGCTGTTTTTTATGACAATAGAAAGCAAGTTATACGAATGAAAACGATCGAAAAAGCCTATTCTAAAACGGGCTTCAAAACAGGATTTATCAACCCTCACAACAAGAGGTCAAATTTTTAGAATGGCATTATCAATCTGTGATAAAGACAATCAGAATTTGAGATTTTGGACAATATTTCTGATTAAAAATAATGTGCTATAGTGAGGCCATAACAAGCAAACATCCCCCCATCATGTTGATCAAGCATGATCGCTATTGCTGAGAACAGACCGTATTTTCTGGAACCTGCCATTCGTGAATCATAAGCTTCTATTATTGGAAAAACCGCTTCGGCTCATTCAGATCACGCTTGCTGCACTCTGGATTTATCAGGGATGGGTTCCGAAAATCCTGTTTCAGTCAGCTGCTGAAATCACCATTTGGCAGAGCATGGGTTTAGAACTCCCTCTGGCAAAAATGGCGGTTACCCTGTCGGGCATGATTGAAATTGTGTTTGGCTGTACTTTCCTTATTTGGCAAAAAGCAGCCGTCATCCATCAGCTGAATATTTTAGGTTTAGCCGGATTATTATTGCTGATTGCGCTCACCAGTCCCTTGCAACTCACTTCTGCATTTAACCCCGTAGTGATGAATATGGCGATGATTTCCCTTTCAATGCTTGCCCTTCAACTGTTAAAGCTGAGCCAAGCGTCATCTTAAGAAACAAACATCTTGCACAACATCAAACCACCAGACGCCGCCCTTCGCGAATGCAGTAAAAGGGGGTCATCAATTTGGAGGTATTTTTCATGGCTACTTTTAAGTCCAGTTCGGGCTGTTCCCGACTTTCATCGGTCAGCTGAAAAGTGTGGTAATGAATCGCCAGCGAACATTTGGAATGTAAATCCTGATGCGCCTGAAAAGCCTCCTGCGGATTCATATGCATATAGTTCATCAGCTCACGCGGCTGGTAGGAACCAATCGGTAATAATGAAATACGCGGTGCACCCAAACGGTTTTGAATCTCTTTAAAATGCGGTGAATAGCCGCTATCTCCGGCAAAGAAACAATGGTCTTTTCCGGCTAACACTGAAAAACCACCCCACAGTGCCCGGTTGTGATCGCGTAAGCCGCGACCGGAAAAATGCTGTGCCGGGGTATAAATAATTTTTAAATCCTGCAATAAGGACGATTGCCACCAGTCCATTTCCAGCACATGAAAACTTTTCGGCAAATACCATGCATTGCCCAGTCCGGTATAAATCGGCATGGCAAATTTATCGTGCAACCATTCCAGGCTGGCCAGATCCATATGGTCATAATGATTGTGACTCAGCAGCACCGCATGAATGGTCGGCAATTCTTCCAGGGCAATTCCCGCCGGGATGACCCGTTTCGGACCTTTGCCCTGCTGGGGACTGACATGTTCGCACCAGACCGGATCGGTGAGCAGATTATAGGGCCCGATTTGCAACAGTACCGTAGCATGCCCGACAAACCACACTTGCCAGTCATCTATACTGGCGTTTGGACGGTTCTGGGGAATGGTACGTTTGCTGGCATAGAATTCAGCTTGTTCTTTTTGAACATCAACATTCCAGGTCGATGACTTGCGGCTAAGCAGCCACTTGATCAGCTCGACCCGTCCACGCCCTGCAGGACTGGGCAAGGCATTGAAGAACCGTTCACCATCATGATGATTGGAATGCATAAACTGAAATGAAGGCTGACGCCAGGTATGTGACCAGCATGCTTTGGTCGGGAGTTGAAAGTGTAATTGCTCAGGCTTCTGCTTCATGTAGATTCAATTTCTTAGTCTGACCTCAACATTCAAAATCCGGTATTCTGAATGCACTGACATATATATCACGTTTTATTCTAAACGTCCTTGCATACGTTCCAACCACACCTGTTTAGTTTGCGGTTTGATAAACAATGCCACAATTTCCGGATGAATCTGTTTGATTTTCGCTTCAATTCTATTGACGCAAGCTTCAATGTCATCCGAGCTTAAATTGTCTTCAAACTCCAGGCTTAACGATGCCAGCACCTGATGCGCGCCCATCTGTTCGGTCAGCACGCCATTGGCTGACTGTACCGCTTCATCTTCCTGGGCAATCAGCAAGATATCATTACGCAGTTGCGGATCGGCCGTTTCCCCCAACAATAAACCCTTGGTTTCACGTGCCAGTAAAATAGCAGAAACCGCCAATACAAGACCAATCAAGATCGAGGCCATGCCATCCAGTTCAGGAATATTCAAGGCATGGGCCAGATATATCCCGATCAGGGCAATCAACAGACCACATAACGCGGCAGTATCTTCAAACAGTACGGTAAAGGTAGTGGGATCTTTACTGTGCCGAAAAGCCTCGAAATAACCTTGCTTGCCTTTCACCTTACGGAATGCTTTTAAGGCCACCAACCACGAGGTGCCTTCACACAAGATGGCGATGCTTAACACAATATAGTTGATGGTGGGATTCAGCATTGCTTCAGGATGAAGTACATGTTGTATGCCCTGATAAATCGACACAATCGCACCCAGTGCAAAAACCATCAATGCCACAATAAAGGCCCAAAAATACAGCTCACGGCCATAACCAAAAGGATGCTTATAGTTGGCAGGCTGCTGGGATTTTTTCATGCCATACAGCAGCAAAATTTCATTCAAGGTGTCTACCACCGAGTGAATAGCTTCACTGAACATGGCCGAACTGTTGGTGATATAGGCAGCCACAAACTTGACCAGCGCAATCGCCAGATTACCTGCCAGTGCTGCATAGACCACAATCTTATTCGAATCAGACATTCAAATTTGTCCCGGGTGTTTTTTTGTTAAGCGTTATTGTTATCAAATAGATCTATTTGATTTTTATAGCTCTTTGCATAGTACTCAATGTGGTTGCTGTCGTGGTTTATTCTTTTGTTGTTTTTAGCGTAACTGCTGATTATTTAGCCAGTGCGTATATTGATGTTTCATGTGAAACATTGTTGTTGAATTTTATGAGCTTTTCTCAATTTTCGCAGATTGCAAGCTCATAAAAAGGAAGCCTAAACCACTACTGTCCCATAGTTTGCTTTAAATAAAAAAACCTGAGTCTAAATAGTTAAAATATGAGTGCAAACAAACACTTTAACTATAAAGGACTCAGGTTTTGTCA
>NZ_JBIQOC010000129.1:0-6669 GCF_044130295.1 Acinetobacter uliginosus
TTCTGGAAAGGCGTTCGAGGCCAACAACACCCCGAACGGTTAAGATGTCAAAAACCCGTTATCCGGTAGATCACAATGCTGCTCCTCTTAAGTGAACAGCATTGCCCTTGAGGGGGCTTTTCTCAAGTCAGAACTTATTTTGCGTAAACAGGGAATTTAGCGCATACAGTTTCAACTTTCGCTTTTACAGCGTTAATTACAGCTTCGTCGCCTTTGCTGTCCAGGATGTCTGCGATCCAGCCAGCAAGTTCACGTACTTCAGTTTCACCGAAACCACGAGTTGTAACAGCTGGGGTACCGATACGGATACCAGAAGTCACGAATGGAGAACGCGGGTCGTTAGGTACAGAGTTTTTGTTCACAGTGATGTGAGCAGCACCTAACCAAGCGTCAGCGTCTTTACCAGTGATGTCTTGCTTGATTAAAGACAACAAGAACAAGTGGTTTTTAGTACCGCCAGAAACTACGTCATAACCACGAGCGATTAATACTTCAGCCATTGCTTGAGCGTTCTTAACCACTTGTTGTTGGTAAGTTTTGTATTCAGGAGCCATTGCTTCTTTAAAGCAGATTGCTTTCGCTGCAACAGCGTGAACAAGTGGACCACCCTGGTTACCCGGGAATACAGCTGACTGTAATTTTTTCTCGATTTCTTCGTTTGCTTTAGCAAGGATTAAACCTGAACGCGGACCACGAAGTGTTTTATGCGTAGTCGTAGTCGTTACGTCAGCAATTTGCACTGGGCTTGGGTAAACACCAGCAGCAACCAGACCAGCTACGTGAGCCATGTCTACAAAAAGGTAAGCGCCAACTTTGTCCGCGATATCACGGAAACGCTGCCAGTCTACAACTTGGCTATAAGCAGAGAAACCAGCCACGATCATGCGTGGTTTGTGTTCTACAGCTAAACGTTCAACTTCTTCGTAATCGATTTCGCCAGTTTCCGGGTTTAAACCGTATTGAACTGCGTTATAAGTTTTACCAGAGAAGCTTACTTTTGCACCGTGAGTCAAGTGGCCACCGTGAGCAAGACTCATACCCAAAACTGTGTCGCCCGGGTTAAGAAGAGCTAAGTAAACAGCCGAGTTTGCTTGAGAACCAGCATGCGGTTGAACGTTAGCATAATCAGCACCAAAAAGTTCTTTAGCACGGTCAATTGCCAATTGTTCAATAACGTCTACATATTCACAACCGCCATAATAGCGTTTGCCTGGGTAGCCTTCTGCATATTTGTTAGTGAGTTTTGATCCTTGCGCTTCCATTACTGCTGGTGAGCAATAGTTTTCAGAAGCAATCAACTCGATGTGCGCTTCTTGGCGAGCATCTTCATTAGCGATTGCCTGAGCGATTTCTGGATCAAATTCGGCAATAGAGATATTGGCAAACATTAGCGAGGTCCTATTAAATTAGGGCTTTTAAGCCGTGCTAAGATTGGCGCGTATTGTAGCACGAAGTTTGTAAATGTTGAGAATGAACTTTACTCAGTTTTAAATAAAAAAATGCTCATGATTAAAAAACATGAGCATATATAGTCAAAACAAATTACTGAATTGGCATCAGAGATTTTACATCTGCAATAATATTAGGAATATTTAAAGCATAGACCGTTCCATGATCCCATTTCGTTGCAGCTGATTCATCGGTCAAATAACGGATATTGGTGTTTTGTTGTATCGCTGAAGAATAAAGTACGTCAGTCACTTGTTTCGGAACGGTAGGGTCCAGTGATCCCTGATAAATAATCACGGGCGTTGAGACTTTAACCTGAAGTGGCTGCGAATCTTTTTCCAAAAAGGTTTTAACTACAGGAATACCCATAAAATTCATTTGAGTACGCGGATAATTATTTATATTGACTGAACCCTCTGTTGCCACGTAATCATCCATCCCTTTAACAAATTCCTGCTCTAACAGATCATAGCAATCAACTTCTGCATTT
The DNA here is from genome assembly GCF_044130295.1 of Acinetobacter uliginosus. Classification (NCBI taxonomy): domain Bacteria; kingdom Pseudomonadati; phylum Pseudomonadota; class Gammaproteobacteria; order Moraxellales; family Moraxellaceae; genus Acinetobacter; species Acinetobacter uliginosus. The sequence goes on from NZ_JBIQOC010000129.1 coordinate 1,940, forward strand.
TTCGCAATATTATCCGTAGGAGACTTAAAAACCTGACTATATTGCAAATCAGGATGAGGATTACGCAGTCCTGCTGTAATTAATGCAGTAAATGCATCCAAAGATGACAACGTTTTAATTTTTTTATTCAGGTCGGTTTCTTTTCCCGCGGCACTTTCCCCTGCTGTCAAAATAAGCGCAAGGTTAGAAGCTGGAGCGAGGGCTACTGTTCCTTTATAGATCAAGTTAGAGGCGCGTGAAGCATATTGGGCCGCACCTAAGGCAGCTTGTCCACCTTGTGAATGTCCTACTGCCATCCATTGGTTGGATGCTTTTGTCCCCAAATAATGGCGCGCAGCGACAACCGCATCCGTAATAGAATAGGCCTCGCTTTTTACATTCAAGAAAGGATGGAGCTCATTACCATTTGGTTCTCCCAACCCTTCATAATCAGGAGCAACCACCACATAACCCGCAGTTAAAAGTTGAGCAATCATTGCTTGAATATAGATATTCAATGCATTTCGACTCGGCGCACATTGGTCTGCCACGCCCGTTGTACCATGCGCCCAAACCACAATTGGCCAACCTTTTGCAGGCACAGCCGTTTTCGGTGTAAAGACCAATGCCGTTGCCTGAACTTGTTTAGCATTCACCCCCAACATTTTATAAGTCATCACTACGCTTTCACCCGCCACGCTAGTCATATTTGTTTTGTTATAAACTGTGGGGGTAGAAACGACCGGGTTCTGAATATCATTGACCGGAATTCCATTATTTGGACTATTGAAGACCGAATCACCATCTCCACTTCCACACGCTGTTAAAAGAATGACCGAACTACTGATAAACACCGTTAATAATGTTTTTTTCATTTTTGCATTTCCTTATATCTTTTTATTTTAATGATTTAAGTAATCATGAATATAAACTATTACCTTTATTTAATATTTGAACAATGCGATTTAACATCAAATAAAAAATTTAAAAAGAGACCGAATTCTTATTAATACAAATCAATGATTTTTATAAATTTTATTTTTTTTACTTTTACAAATATCAAACACTATTAATTTAACAAAATATGTCTGCTTTTATTTGTCTGATTCCAGGCTTGCGTGGAGTTAGGCTATAGAAGTATTAAAAAAATCGTGAGCAAAGTGGTCACTTCTTATGCGGCACCGATGACTAATCAACAAAACTGACCTATAAAAGCCGTCATCTAAGCGATAGCGTACAGATTAGTGAATTCATTAAACAGAAACCCAAAGGTATGCTTACGATTTATCAAATAAGCATTGATCAACATGACTGGCTATCCTGGTATCCATCTCAAGCCTGTATTTCGAGTGATGCTTTCGAAGCAGTGTATTTAACCAGCAGTCCGGTACAGAAATCAGCATGAACAGGGAAAAGAGCCTATTTTCAGTTTGTATCGGTATCTTTGAAAATGTTAAATTGACTCAAACAATCGCAACAGTTATGGATCTGTCATGCAAGCAATTATTCTCGATACCGAAACCCATACTTTAAATGGACAACCGATTGAGATTGCTTATGCGCCGATCCAAATTCATGACAGCAAACTTTCCTTAGATAAGAGCGAAATTTTCGACCAGCTTTATAGTGTCGATGAACCGATTTCGTATGCAGCCATGGCAGTGCATCATATTCTGGAATCCGAGCTGGTGGGTCAGCCTCACTACACGACTTTCAGCCTTCCACAGAAAACCACTTACATTATTGGTCACAATATTGATTATGATATTCGTGCCATCGAGAAATGCGGTGTAGATACCAGCAATATAAAAGCCATTTGTACCCTTGCCCTGGCACGTTTAGTCTGGCCGGATGCTGAAGCGCACAATATTTCTGCCCTTATTTATATGATCAGCAAAGGCAGTGAAAAAGCCCGTGAAATGATTAAAAAAGCACATCGTGCCGATATGGATATTATCTTAACCGCCAATATTTTAATGCATGAAATCCATCATTTAAACATTCAAAATATTGAAGAGCTTTATCTGGCATCGGAAGACGCGCGTATTCCTCGAACCATTAATTTTGGCAAGCACCGAGGCACAGCAATAGCAGATTTACCTGCAGACTATATGCAATGGCTGCTTCGTCAGGAAGATCTGGACCCTTATTTGCGCAAGGCTCTAGAGAAAACCAGTATTGTTACACTGTAATATAATGATTTGTAATATTATTTAATATTCCTGTCATGATTGCCCCCTACAATCAGCCTTAATTTATTGCAACGTAAATTAAAGCATGACTCAATTTCATAAAACTGATTTAGGCATTGAAAGTTTAAAACAGCGTTCAATGAATCTGAATGCTCGTCAGCGCAGACTGTTACTATTGATTGGCACCGATGATTTTGATCTGCTTTCTGAACAATTCAGGCATCGTATCGCGCCACCCGAATTACTCGAACAGTTGCTGGAAATGGGACTGATCAGCCGTGCGGCTAACCCGTCCATTGAAACACCCCTGACATCCGACAACCTAGATACAGAAATTAAAACCAGCCCTGCGCTGCAAAGCACTCAACTTAAGGATCACTCTGCCGAAGAAATTTTTGTTCCCAGCATTTCCCCATCTTCAATCGCGGAGGAAAAAGCTGAGCAGGCATCCTGTCAAAATGAAGTGCAAACAACGCTAGAAATCCTTGATTTTGAACAGGTCAAGCAATTCATGGCTGAGCTGCTGCAACGTCATTGCGGTTTAATGGCAAAACAGCTGATTAGCCGTATTCTGTCTGCTGACGATTTACGCAGTTTAAAACAGTGCCAGATGCAATGGATTACCACCCTACAGGAAAGCCGCATCACTCCACAGGAATTAAACCGCTACCTCAATCAGATCAATTTTTCTCTACAGAAGCTTCCAAGCTGATCAAGCTTAAGAGCTTTTTTATGTTTCATTATTTATTTAAGGTCTTAGCTATCTAAAACATATTTATTTTTATACTTATAAAACAATAAGATTTGATTTATTACACAATAACTAGATTAAATAAGAACCTATGGCGTGATTCTAAATACGACCTTAGCTGAATAGTAAAGTATTGCTAAAAACCGCATATATTAACTATTTCAGGGGAATTCATGATGACATCCTTACATTATTTAGAATTTCATCCGGCAGACCATCCCGTATACTTAAAAAAAATAGGTAATTGGGTAATAACATTTTTGAGTCCTAGAGAAGATCTGACCCATATCCAACTTGCGATTACCAGTGTGTTGCCACGCCAGGTCAGTGAAAACCTGCAACCTGTTCGAATCATTATTAATCAAACAGAAATTGAAAATCGCTGGTTAATCCAGCAAATCATCTGTTATAACAGTGCTCAAGGTAAGGATGAATTATTCAGTTGTAGTGATGCGATTGGAATCAAAGTTATTGAAAACCTGATAGAAGAGTTTAATAAATATGACGTTGAACTTAGTTTGATTTAAATATTGCTCCGTAACTCCATGTATTGATTATTTTTAATCATATTTTTATTTTTTTATAAAAACTCACCTTTAATGGTGAGTTTTTATCATATTTTCATTATTCAATAATACGATAAATACTCTTGGAAATACGGCTTTCAAAAAGCAGTTCAATACTTGGACGAATAATTTCACCTTTTACCACGATATGTTCGATCTTTTGAAATAATGAGAGTTTATGCAAAGCTGAATTTTCCGGAATTGTCTGTAATAATGCCTGTACTGCATGAATATTGCTAAATTGGTCTTTAACCTTTATCTCTATTAATTGGCTCATATTATTCCCTGCTCTCTTTATTTAAATAAACTTTTTATAGCATAAATTTTATTTATTCATAATTTAGAGATGTTAGATTTTTTGGCAATGTAATTTTTTATAAACAAATAGATGATATTCCTCTTAAACATGTTATTTAGAAAACGATTAATCTTTATAATAAATCACCTCGATCAATTTCTTCAATCATCTAAAATAAATTCTAGAGTATTGGTCCATTGGAAATTTTTTTAGCCCTAAAATAAGAAAGCCCGCATTACTGCGGGCTTTTATGTTGGAAGGCTAGTGCTGATTTTTTGCTTCAACCCGAAGGTTGCAAGCTCAACAAGCTGTCATTGATCCGTCCAACCACTTTGTAGCGTCTCTCGACCTACTGTATTTTTAATATAAAACTCGAAAATGAAATAGGCAACCCTGCTCAACATTTATACACAACAATTCAAAGAAACTATTATTGTATATTTTATAAATGCGTGGATAATAAATCCTGTTTTCATATTAGTTCGTATCTAATAGTTTATCTCTGCTATTTTTAGCCCAATGATAGTAAATACGCTCACGGCAACGAATTCTGTACCCAATATTGCCTGACAAGCTTTTCCATCTACTGAAAGAAATCCGGCTGTTTTATCTGCAATACGGATTCTGGGAATCACAATGACGTCTTGTCCTTCAGAATACCCCGGATGTTCAAGCACAGTAGTAAAGTCTGTAGAATCAATAAATATAAAATTTCCGTCCTTTCACTTTTAAAATTTCATCTAAATTTTCCCCATATTTCTTAGATTTGATTGGTCAAATGGCACGAATTTGCTTATCAGATTCATACAAAAATGGGTTAAATCATTTTGTATAAAGTACATAACCTGAGTTCGATGAAATCCACTTAACCTTTTAGCATATTTTGGAAAGTTGGCTTATTGGGGTTCAAACAATAAGCCACTACAGCAGCCATGATATTCACC
>NZ_JBIQOC010000013.1:0-335 GCF_044130295.1 Acinetobacter uliginosus
TTGGTGTGTGATGCGTTTAACTATGCCATGGCTCGTCAGGGTTATCCAACGGGTGTCATGGTACATTCGGATCAAGGCTCACAGTACTGTAGTCGTGATTTTAGAGCGCTATTATTGACGAACCAGTGTATTCAAAGTATGTCACGCAGAGGGAACTGTTGGGATAATGCAGTAACCGAAAGCTTCTTTCATACATTGAAAGGTCATGTGATACATGGCAGTGTGTTTGCCACTCGAAAAGAGGCTAATGCTATATTGTTTGACTATATTGAGATTTATTACAATCGGGTCAGAAGGCATTCTGCAAACGGCTGGTTAAGTCCAGAAGCCTTTGA
>NZ_JBIQOC010000130.1:0-6592 GCF_044130295.1 Acinetobacter uliginosus
TCTCGGTGGGGCGTGATACCGAAACAGTCGCGCTGTCCAAAGCGGTGAAATACTTTGTCGAACACCGCGTATTCCTTAATGATGACCGTACGGTGGTATTTAAATGAACATAGCCATTCAAGAACATTCACAGCCGCTGATTATTGACGGCAAAGCAACTGCACAAACCGTTTTGGACGAGATCAAAAGCGAAGTGCAGCAGATGAAAGCGCAAGGTATTGAGCCTTGCCTTGCAGTAGTCCTGGTCGGAGATGATCCGGCCAGTCATGTCTATGTGCGCAACAAGGTTGAAAAAGCGCTGTATGTCGGCATCCGCTCACTGGAATACCGCATGTCAGCAGATACAGATGCTGACACGCTGCTGCAGAAAATTGATGAACTGAATGCAGATGCCACCGTGCATGGCATCCTGGTGCAGCTGCCGTTGCCGGCACATATTGATGAAACGGCGGTGTTGCAGCGCATTCATCCGCTTAAGGATGTTGACGGTTTCCACAGTGAAAATGTCGGCGGTCTGAGTCAGGGCCGTGAGGTGTTAACCCCATGCACACCGACCGGATGTATTCGCCTGCTGAAAGACACCTTGGGGCCGGATCTGTCCGGACTGCATGCTGTGGTGGTGGGTCGTTCCAACATTGTCGGCAAGCCGATGGCGGCGCTGTTATTAAAAGAAAGTTGCACCGTCAGCATTGTCCATTCACGCACCCAGAATATTCGCGACATTTGCAAAAATGCCGACATTCTGGTGGCAGCGGTCGGTAGGCCGAAAATGATCGATGCATCCTATTTAAAACCGGGTGCAGTGGTCATTGATGTGGGGATTAACCGCATTCAGGAAAACGGCAAAAACCGTCTGGTCGGAGATGTCGATTATGACGATGCGCTGTCTGTGGTCAAAGCCATCACGCCTGTTCCGGGTGGTGTCGGTCCCATGACCATTGCCTACCTGATGAAAAATACCCTTGATGCTGCGCGTATGCAGGCAAACATTTTTAAAAAATAAGCTAGCGGCATTGGAAAAGATGCCTTGGAGAAGAAATTATGCCACTTGGTTTGCTCAAATACGGATTAAGCAGTGAATATCCTGTTGAAGTTGATTTGCCTCCACCGAAGGAGCTGAAATCACACTATGACGTAGTGATTATTGGCGCTGGCGGTCATGGTTTGGCAATCGCATATTATCTTGCAAAATATCAAGGCATCACCAATGTTGCTGTGCTGGAAAAATCCTATCTTGGCGGTGGTAATACGGCGCGTAATACTGCGGTGATCCGTTCCAACTATCTGACCTCAGAAGGAGTGAAGTTCTATTCAGAATCGGTTGATTTATTTAAAAACCTGTCCAATGAATTTGACTTCAACATCATGTATTCAGAGCGCGGCCAGCTGACTTTGGCGCATACCGATTCTACTGTGCGTGCCTTCCGCCAGCGTGCCGAAGTGAACAAGCATTTTGGTGGTCGTACCGAAATGATTGACCGCCAGCAAATTAAGGAGCTGGTACCGTGTCTGAATCTTGATCCCGCGCATTTGCCTGTTCTGGCAGGACTCTGGCATATGGATGGTGCCACAGCACGGCATGATGCCGTGGCCTGGGGCTATGCCAAGCAAGCGGCGAAACGCGGCGTGGAAATCCACCAGCTGACTGAAGTACAGGATTTTGTGACTGAAAAAAACCAGGTCACGGCGGTAAAAACCAACCGTGGCAGCATCAAGTGTGGCTGCGTGGTACAGGCGATTGCCGGCGCTTCCAGCATTTTAATGAACAAGCTGCATATCAAGTCGCCGATTCATACCTTCCCGCTGCAAGCCATGGTGTCCCAGCCGTTTAAACCGTTTATCAATCCTTTGGTCAGTTCATCTGCTTTGCACTGCTATGTGCAGCAAACCAGCCGCGGTGAAATTGTCTTTGGTGGCGGTTCAGACCCTTATCCGCTGTACAACACCCGTTCTACCCTGGATTTAAAAGAAAGCCTGCTGGCTCATGCCATTGAAATGTTCCCGTTTATGGCCAATGTCAAACTCATGCGCCAATGGGCTGGCATGACCGACATGACGCCTGACTACAGCCCGATTATGGGCAAATCGCCTTATGACAATTATTACCTGGATGCAGGCTGGGGCACGTGGGGCTTTAAATCCACCCCGATCTGTGGCAAGACCATGGCGGAACTTGTGGCGACTGGCCGTACGCCGGATCTGATCAAGCCATTTGAATTGTCGCGTTTCAGCCGCTTCCAGCAAGTCAATGAAATGGGCGCCACTGCGGCGAGCCATTAAGGAGTAAACCCATGAAAATAATGATTTGTCCTTTAAATGGTCCAAGAAATATCAGTGAATTTAGTTATGGCGGCGAGCTGAAAACCATGCCGGACCAGAACACCTGCAGCAATGAAGAATGGGCAGATTATGTGTTCAATAAAAGCAATATTGCCGGTGTGGTACTGGAATGGTGGATGCATACCCCAAGCAGTTATTGGTTTATTGCCGAGCGCCATACAGTGAGCGATGAAATTCTGCGTACCTTTGATGCCAAGGAAATGTTTAGCCAGCGCATCGATTTTGAAAATCCGCCAGCTACAGAAAAAACAGCAGAACAGGCTGCTAAACAGGAGGTATCCGCATGAGCAATCTAGATTTAAACCGACTGCCTTTGCCGTATGGCATTTTGATTGACCGCAACCAGCCTGTGACTTTTCAGTTTGATCAGCAGACTTTTCAGGGCTATGCGGGCGACAGTATTGCCAGTGCCTTGATTGCCAATCAGCGCTGGATTATGTCGCGCTCTTTTAAATACCACCGTCCGCGTGCACCTTTAACCATGGCGGGACAAGATGCCAATACGCTGATTCAATTGCCGCAGGAGCCGAATGTACTGGCAGATAGCACCGAGATTGCAGCGCATCTGTCGGCAATGGGGCAAAACTATGCTGGCTCGTTAATGAAAGACAGCGATGCGTTTTTAGGCAAATTCTCAAAATTTATGCCTGTCGGCTTCTATTACCGCTCATTCTACAAGCCTAAAGGGGTCTGGAAGCTGTGGGAGACCATGATCCGTAAAAAAGCCGGGCTGGGGGTGCTGGATCTGAATTTTCAGCCTGAATACTATGACAAAGCCTATCTATTTACAGATATTGCCATTATTGGTGCCGGTCCGGCCGGCTTGCAGGCAGCGTTAACCGCCGCGAATGCCGGCATGAAAGTGTTGTTAATTGAACAGGATAAAATACTGGGTGGTAGCCTGCATTATGCGCGTTTTGATGCCGAGGGTAAAAAAGCCGCTGCATGTGCAGCCAAACTGATTGCGCAAGTAGAACAGCATGAAAACATTAGCGTGCTGAAACAAGCCATTTGTAATGCCTGGTTTACCGATCATTATTTACCGGTCATTCAAGGCAAGCGTATGTATAAAGTCCGTGCCAAGCAATGCATTGTGGCCAGCGGCAGTTTTGACCAGCCAGTGGTGTTCCGCAACAACGACTTGCCCGGTGTGCTGTTGACCAGTGCCGTACAGCGTCTGGTCAAACTGTATGGGGTACGGCCCGGCCAGAAAACGGTTATTTTAACCGGTAACGATGACGGCTATCTGGCCGCCCTAGATCTGGCCGAAGCCGGTATCTCTGTGGCCGCCCTAGTCGACATGCGCGCCGGTGCAGAAGATCCCGCTTTGCAAAAAGCGGTTGAACTGCACCACATTCCGGTCTATCTCAGCAGTACCGTGTATGAAGCCTTGCATAGCAAGGACATGCAGCATCTGACCGGAGTCGATATACGCAGTATTGTTGCAGAAGGCCAGGTGGGTACACACAGCAAGAAAATTGATTGTGATGTGCTGGCCATGTCATCCGGTTATATGCCGGTGTACCAGCTGCTGTGTCAAGCCGGTGCCAAACTGAACTATAACGACAAAAAGGCACAGTTCAGCATTTCCGGTTTACCTCAGGGATTGCACATTAGCGGCTCTGTTGCCGGTGTGCATCAGCTGGACAATGTTCTGCATGATGCAGTGCAAACCGCCACGGATGCAGTGAATGCCATTTTGGGCAATGCTGCTACAGCAGCGAAAAAACCTGTTGTCGAAGCAGCGGTGAATTTCCCATGGCCAATTTTCGCGCATCCTAAGGGCAAAGAATTTGTCGATTATGATGAAGACCTGCAAATCCGCGACATTATTAATGCCACCAAATCGGGCTACCGTGATGTACAGCTGGTCAAGCGTTTTTCTACTGTGGGTATGGGACCTTCTCAAGGCCGTCATTCAGCCTTGCCTACTGCGCGTCTCGTGGCAAAATATACAGACCGCACAGTGAGCGAAACCGGGGTGACGACCGCCCGTCCACCGTTCACTGCAGAAAAATTGGCGCATATTGCGGGACGCGGTTTTGATCCTTTCCGTCAGACCGCCATGCATCAACGCCATATTGAGGCCGGTGCACAAATGATGCCGGCAGGCAACTGGCAGCGTCCGGCCTATTATGGTGACGTCTCTGGCCGTTTGCAGCATATTGAAAACGAAGTGCGCAATGTACGTCAGAATGTCGGCATGATTGATGTATCTACTTTAGGCGGATTAGATCTTCGCGGGCCTGACAGCGGCGAGTTCCTCAACCGATTATATACCTTTGGTTTTGTAAAATTACCGGTGGGTAAAACCCGTTATGCAGTCATGACTGCCGAAGATGGCGTGGTGATAGACGATGGTGTTGCCGGGCGTTTAAGTGAAAACCACTTTTATGTTACCGCAACCACCAGTGGGGTAGACCGCATTTACCAGCAAATGCTGAAATGGAATGCGCAGTGGCGCTTAAATGTCGATATAGCCAATGTCACGTCGGCATTTGCGGCGGTGAATATTGCCGGTCCGAATTCCCGCAAAGTGCTGCAAAAGGTCTGTCAGGACGTGGACTTCAGTGCAGCAGCATTTCCCTACCTGGGTTTGCGCACCGGAACCATTCAGGGCATTGCTGTGCGTATCTTGCGCGTTGGCTTTGTAGGCGAATTGGGCTATGAAATTCACTTCCCTGCACGTTATGGCGAGTTCATGTGGGATCTGCTGATGCAGGCGGGTCAAGAGTTCTCCATGAAGCCTTTTGGGGTGGAAAGCCAGCGACTACTGCGTTTGGAAAAGGGTCATATCATTATCAGTCAGGATACCGATGGCATGTCGCATCCTAAAGAAGTGGACTTAGGCTGGGCTGTAGCGAAAAGCAAGCCATGGTTCGTGGGCAAGCGTTCCATTGCCATTTTGGAACAGCAGCCCATGAAACGCAAATTGGTGTCTTTTGTGCTGGACAAACAGCAGCAAAAACCGCTGGAAGGCCATATTGTGCTGAATGGCGACAAAATTACAGGAAACGTAACTTCGTGTGAATATTCACCCACTCTGGACCAAATTATTGGCATGGCGTATGTCGGTATCGAGCAAAGCGCAGTGGGCCAGCAGTTCCAGATTCGTGTGGAAAAAGGTGCAAGTGTCTACGCCACAGTAGTAAAAGCGCCTTTCTATGACCCTAATAATGCCCGTCAGGAGATCTGATCATGAGTATTTTACCTCAAGCAGAACGCAGTCCCATTCAAAAAACCTGTGCGGCCTATCAGTCTTATGGCGCAGGACGCATGTTTCTTGCAGGCGGTAAGTCCCAGCACATTCAGCAATGTGCAGTGGTGGATTTAACCAATATGCCACGCGTCGGTTTCCGGGGAACCGACAGTGCCAGCTATTTAACTGCAGCGGGTTTTAGATTGCCGGATGAACCCAATCGATTGTGTCATCAGGCCAATGGCAGCATTGTGGCACGGCTGTCTGCGACCGAATATTTAGTGCTGGGTGCAATGCAGGATTTTGGTGAAAGTATAGCCGCACTGGAACAGAGCTGGGAGCTGAGTGACCGCGCCAACTATCTGCTGCCGCGTCAGGATAGCCATGCCTGGATTCAGCTAACTGGGCAATCTGTGGCTTTCATCATGGCTAAGCTGTGTGCCGTCGATTTGTCCGCAGAAGCTTTTGCTGCAGGTCAGATTGCACAGACCTCGGTGGCGCGCATTAATGCTGTGGTGATGAATGTCAGCGATGCCCAGGCGCCGAAATTCAATCTCTTGTGTGACCGGGCTTCTGCACTGTATTTGTGGAATGTCCTGCTGGATGCCATTGCAGAATTTGATGGTCAGGCTGTCGGTATTGACGGGCTGCTCAGCATTGCATAAATAACAATTCTGTTTTCCCCCAACTGTAATCCCCCTGAATGGCTGTTAGCGTAAGCTGGCAGCCATTTGCTTTATGCCCTAGAGTCAGGACAGCAATCAACCTTTATCATAAGAGCGTACAGCCGCCCATTCCAGCACTATGCTTTTAAGCATTCACCATTTACTAAAGCATCGTTTTGATCAAGAAAAAAATTAAATGCTTCAAAGCAATAGGACGAAATCCGTCGTTTGTTCTTGCCACCATGGCTACATGATCGCGCTACCCGATTTCTCTATAATGATGACCGTTATTTAAAACCTACTTAAACCTACTTACGTGGGTTTAATGTTTAATTCCTACTTCATCATCAAGAACCAATTGCTATTGCGCTTGGGATTACCTCAATTC
>NZ_JBIQOC010000131.1:0-427 GCF_044130295.1 Acinetobacter uliginosus
AAGTTGCTTAAATACTATGAACACTCAAAAGTAGCTCATAAATTTCGCTTTAAGAATCCCTTGTATTCCTTGGATGCCAGTCATATTGACCTGTCGCTTTCCTTATGTGAATGGGCCAAAGTTCACGACTCAAAAGCCAGTATGAAACTCAGTATAGGATTGAATCACAGCAATGATATTCCTGAGTTTGTTGCAGTTGAAAATGGCAAAGAAAATGACATGGTACAAGGCCGCAAATTCCAGTTTCCTGCTGGCAGCATTGTAGTTTTTGATAAAGGCTATGTCGATTACCAATGGTATGCAAATCTGACTGCTCAAAACATTGGATTTGTCACACGTTTTAGGCCTAAATCTGTGTATCAGGTGATCCAGCAACATCCAGTGCTTGAATCCAAAGGTATTCTAAAAGATGAAACCATTCAGCTGA
>NZ_JBIQOC010000132.1:0-6058 GCF_044130295.1 Acinetobacter uliginosus
TTCAAAACATTGGATTTGTCACACGTTTTAGGCCTAAATCTGTGTATCAGGTGATCCAGCAACATCCAGTGCTTGAATCCAAAGGTATTCTAAAAGATGAACCCATTCAGCTGAATAGCGCATATGCCCTAAAAAGAAAAGCCCCAGTGTTAAGAAGAATTGAATATAGAGATCAGCAAAGTGGCAAGCACTTTAGCTTTCTCAGCAATAACTTTCATTTAGCCGCCTCTACCATGGCGGCGATTTATAAAGATCGTTGGAAAGTTGAGCTGTTCTTTAAGGCGATTAAGCAGAATCTCAAATTAAAAGCGTTTCTAGGCCGCAGCAGGAACGCAATTCAGACACAAATCTGGATTGCGATGATCGCCTATTTATTGGTGAGTTTCGCTCAACATTTAGGAAAACAGGTTGGACAGTTCAACGTTTACTCAGAATAATTCAAGTGAATTTGTTTGAAAGAAGAACTTTAAAAGCTTTATTTTCACCCGATAAAATACCCATAAAACAAGAGGAAGCTCAAATGAGCTTCCTCTTGTGAAAAATTGTGGGACAGCAATGGCAACGTAGCCTCTTTTTTATTTCTAAGCAGAAAATTAATAAAAATAAAAACTCAACTAATTGAAATTGGCATTTTTCCAAGACCTATAAGCCTCTTGCATTTTTTGCTTTTGCTGAAATGTCACTTCGGTCAATGAATAGAAGCGCTCATCATCTTTTCTGATCTGGCTACTTTCAATTCTTCTCGCTAAGGCATCTATAGCAACTTTCCCTTGACTCAAATAATCCTGTATCGAACTTTGGAACTTTGATCCAGACAAAGTGATTGTCCCCAAGTCACTACCCCTTGATGAATCGTCACGTCAAGATACATCCCCTGATCATCTTGATATAACTCCCAAAAATAAGGCTCAATTTCTATAAGTTTCATGGCTAGTTCAGTTCAGTTCAGTTCAGTCATCTTACAAATAAAAGCAAAATAAAGATGAGTAAGCAACCTATAAAGAATGCAAATAAAAACACCATATAAATCACTTTATACGGTGTTGATATGATGAATCTATTCTAAAAATTAGAAGTTGTAATAAAGCTGAAGGTTTAACAATTTATGAGTTTTGCCATCACTGCCCTCTGCATAAGAATCAGCTGGCCCACCAATGAGGAAGTCATTTTTGCCCATAATATATTCAGCCACGAATGCCAAATCTTTATAGTAGGTTGCTACACCGATTAAATTACGTGAAGAGTTTTTATAACCATCTTCGGACTTGTCGTAACTGCTGTACATCGCATATGGTGTAATGGCATCAAGCTTACCTACATTTTTAAAGGTATAGCTGACATCTGCGGTATAGAACATCCCTTTATTCGCCACCATAAAGTTATCATCAAAAGAGCCCATTAAAGATGCTTGAGGATTGATCGGATCTTTATTGTCGACATCATTTTGACCGACAGTTAAGCCTAAAGTTAAATCCTTATAGCCGACATTACCAAACACAGACCACGCTTTACGGTCGCCTGTTTCATTCAGGGTTTTATTTTCAATATCCGAGTACCAATAAGATGCCCCTACAGAGCTTGATACCCCTTCAGGCAAGCTACTGATCTCTTGTTGCACACGCGCGATGAACATATTTTTCTCATCTAAATGAGTCAATGTGGGGTCTTCTGGCTTCACAAAATTGGTGGTATAACGGCTGGCATCTTCAGAATATGGCCCGCTATAAGAACCGCCATCTCCAGTGAAATACCCGAGTTCGAGCTTAGTGCCTGTATCGAATTTACCCTGATATTTCACCCCCAGGTTATGCACATCTTCCAGGCCAATTTGCGTGATCACACCACCATAATAGTTGCTTTCCCAGAAACGCCCAGGTCCAAATGGCACTGGCTGTAAACCGGCTTGAATCAGATGCTTGTCGTTAATGTTATATCCTGCGTAGGCATCGACCAGGGTAGAAAAATCACAGAGTTTTTCATATTGATAGCAACGGTATTCAACATGGCCAAAAACTTTAGGCGATTTATAGTCTACATTAACACGTGCGGCATCAAAGCTTAGGTTGTGATCATTTTCAGACCAGCTCTTATCTTGATATTTTGCGCGGACAAAACCTGAAACGGATAATTCCCCCAAATCAGATTTGGCATCACCAATTTTTAAATCAGCTGCATAAGCTGGTAACCCCATGCACCCTAAAACAACCAGTGCGATACTACGATTCAATGCTTTTTTTTGCATAAATATGATCTCATTCAAGAACGAATAAAAAATGTTTTAGTTAAATGGTCTTACTTCGGCATGTATTTTTGAACTTCTTCAGCTGAAGGTGCTTGCAAGTTATATTTGGCAATCAGCTTGTCGTATTCACCTGACTTTTTCATGGCTTCCAAACCTGCGGTGACTTTGTTCAACATTGCTGTATCACCTTTTGGAATGGCTATTCCCCCTAGGACGGGGAAGAAAGGTTCGGTTGAACTAATTAAAATGCGACCCTTCAATTTATCAACGGTGCTTTTCGCGACACTGGCGTCGTCATAATGCGCATCTACCGCTTTGGCCAGCAGTGCCTGTACAGACTCTGGTGATGTATCAAATTCACGAATGGTGATTGCTGCTTTGCCTTTGGCTACACAGCTTTCAGCAGACATTTGACGCAATTGTTCAGGGAACATGGAGCCTTTTTGCGATGAGATGGTTTTGCCACATAAATCATCACGTGTTTTAGGTTGATATGCAGAATCTGACAGTGAAATCAGTGCTTCGGTGGTCATGTAATATGGCACCATGTCGACTTTTTCCAGGCGCTCTTTGGTGATGTATAAAGCTGACATCACCAGATCAAATTTTTTCGCTTCCAGGCCGGTAATTAAATTGGAAAATCGACTGTCGATAAAAGTCACTTTTTCACCTGAATGTGCAAATATCTGTTGGGCAATATCGATATCAAAACCAACCGGCTTATCATTTTCCATATATTCAAAAGGTGGAAAGGTAATGTCACTTCCGATTTTATAAACCTTTGCAGCAGTCTCGGATTTTGCCTCTTCCGCAGGTACCGAATTTTGGCTACAAGCTGTTAAACCCCAAGATAAACAAACAGCTGTAAGTAATGGTGTGACTCTAAACATGGAACGCATAATCAAACTCCAATGACACATTTTTAATCAACTTAAAAATGTTATACGTGAGTTTTTTGCATAAAGTAATTTTGAATTTCCTAGTCAATACTCCAAAAAAAACGATGCAATAACAGCCCATAAAAATATTAGACTTTTCATATACTTTAAACCGAGAAATACCATGAAAACTGAGTCTCAAATCCGTATTGATTTAGCCGCTGCACTACGTTTAAGTGCCAAATTAGGCATGCATGAAGCAGTCGCAAATCACTTTAGTGCAGCGGTATCAGAGGATGGAAAATCTTTCTTGCTGAATCCGAAATGGGTACATTTTTCCAAGGTCAAAGCTAGCGACCTAATCTTGGTACATGCTGATGATGCAGGCAGTTTTGAGAAAGGGAAAATTGATTCAACGGCATGGGCCATTCATGGCCAAATTCACAAATTACGCCCTGATATTAAAGTCATCATGCATTTACACCCCATTTATGCCACGACACTATCATGCTTAAAAAATCCGACCCTACTTCCTATTGAACAAAATAGCGCACGCTACTTTAACCGAGTTTCTTATGATTCAAATTACAGCGGTATGGCAGATCAGATTGCCGAGGGTCAACGACTGGCACAGCTGCTAGAAAATAATACTCGTTTGCTGATGGGCAATCATGGTGTACTGATTGGCTCACATGATATTGGTATAGCATTTGACGATATGTATACCTTTGAGCGTTCCAGCCAGATTTTGATTCATGCTTATTCAACAGGACAAACTTTGAATATTTTGAATGATGAAGTTGCAGAGAAAACCGCAAAAGACTGGGAAAAAATTGAAGATTTCAGCATTGCCCATTTTGAAGAAATGAAAGAAATTTTAGCGGCTGAAGACTCGAGTTTTATGGACTAAACTCACCACTCAATATAAAAAAAGAGCTTCAATTGAAGCTCTTTTTTAAGGCAATAAAATCATTTACGCCATTTCAAGACCGGCTTGCTGTACGAAGAATGATGCACCTTTCGGTTTTTGCGGCATTCTTAACTGGTTTGCAGTCATACGAATTCGTCCACTCTCTTGCCCATAGACCAAATGTCCTTGATGCACACTGGGTAGTGGATTATCTGACAATGGCGCTGCATCTTCAGCCGCATATACAGTGATGAATAAATAGCGTGGCAATTCGGTATTATTGGCACCTGATGCATGCAATAAACGTGTATGCATAAAACACACGGAACCTGCAGGACCTACACACGACACATAGTTTTGGCATTGTTCAGCCTCTACTGCATCCTCAACTTTTCCAGTGAAACGACCGTCTTGCCAATGGTTATACAGTTCTCCTTTATGACTGCCTGGAATCACCTGTAAAGGCCCATTATCTGCAGTCACCTCTCCCACCATCAACAAGGCTGTGATCATGTCGTCATTGGTGTGCGGAGTAAATGGAAAGTCTTGATGCCATTTCACTGTAGTCGCAGTATGTGGCAGTTTGGCATTCACTTTACTGTGGTGAAAACGTGTACCACTGCCACCAATCAGCTGACCTGCCATTTCTGCCATACTGGAATGAATCGCTGTTTCAAAATACGCATCCGAAATTTCAGTCGGTGAACTGATACGTCTTAAAGCGGGATGGTCAGCACTATGGTCTACAGGATCAACATCAAAACGCGAACGCCCATCAATGGTTTCACCATAAGCTGCAGTAAATTCACGGCTTTCATCTACCCAGGCTTCAAGTTGCGCACGTAGTCCCTGTAATTCATCTGGGTTTAACACATTCTCTACAACTAAAAATCCATCACGATGAAATTGATCAATTTGCGCTTGGTTTAACATTTTTACTTATCCTTCTTAATTTATATATTAGGTACGAAACTTATTTATTCATGACCGCTGCAATATCTTCGTCTGTCGGTGCTTTTAAGCCATAAGCACCCAGAATTTTTTCAAAATCGCCAGAAGCTTTGAGTTTGTTCAAACCATCTTCAACCAATTTATAGGTTGCGGTGTCCCCTTTACGAATGCCAATTCCCCCCACGATTGGGAAAAATTCTTCAGTTGAGGTGATTTTGACTTTATCCGCTAAACTTTTTTCTGCGGCTTTCATCACGGCTGCATCGTCATATTGAATATCAACCGCATGTGCCAGTAAGGCCTGTGTGGTTTGTGGCGAAGTTTCAAATTCACGCACCGTAATTGCTTTTTTACCTTTTTCTTCACAGCGTTCTTTAGAGATTTCATACACTTGTGTAGAGAATGCAGTGCCTTTCATCGCACCTACCACCTTACCACACAAGTCATTTGGGCCTTTAGGTGCCAAATTTGAATCCTTACGTACCAGTAACGAAATGTCAGTTTTGTAGTAAGGAATCATGTCGATTTGCTCAAGACGTTCTTTGGTGATGTACATCGATGAAAATAAAATATCAAACTTCTCACCTTTTAAGCCTGGAATCAGATTCGCCCAGCGTGTATCAATCCAGTTCGGTTTATAACTGCCATCTACTTCAGCAATTTTTTCCATGATTTCAACACTGACACCATTTGGCACACCATCTTTTAAAAACTCATAAGGTGGAAAAGTTAAATCAGAACCGACAGCGATGGATTTTTTCGCAGCGGAATCTGCTTGTTCTGCATCTGGTTCTGATTTATTTACACAAGCCGTGAGTAATAAACTGCTGACCAGCGCACCAATTAAAACTGATTTATTCTTCATTACTTTTCCCCAAACTCATTATCATTAATTGTGTAAATAAAATATAGAACAATATTTTTCATAATCCGATTAGGATTTTTTTATGTAGTAATTTATAAAAATTAAATTAGACCTCTTGCGAAAGTAAAAACTGCCTCAATATAGATTTCATGAAATATCAGAAATTAAATCGTTTTTCAGATTCTGAATTCCAGCGCTTGGTTGGTGTACCT
>NZ_JBIQOC010000133.1:0-6394 GCF_044130295.1 Acinetobacter uliginosus
TGACAAAACCTGAGTCCTTTATAGTTAAAGTGTTTGTTTGCACTCATATTTTAACTATTTAGACTCAGGTTTTTTTATTTAAAGCAAACTATGGGACAGTAGTGGGGGAACTCCTCCCTTTAAAAAAGGGAGGTTGGGAGGGATTTCTTATTCCGGCATATTCAGCCAATGCGGGCCTAATGGCATTTTCGGCAGATCAAACTGTTCCGGATAATCAGCGTGGATAAAATACAAGCCATCCGGTGGTGCGGTAATTCCTGCTGCTTTACGATCTTCAGCGGCAAAAATATGGTCAATATGGTCAACTTCATACATGCCCTGACCGATTTCCAGTAAACAGCCCATAATGTTGCGTACCATATGGTGCAAGAAGCCATCTGCCTGAATATCTAACACCAGATAACAGCCATGTTGAATGAGGCGACAATGTTTGACATGCCGAACCGGCTGATTGGACTGGCAGGCTGCGGCACGGAAACTTTCAAAATTATGCGTGCCTTCAAATTTTTTCGCCGCAGCAATCATCTTCTCCACATCCAGCGGATAGTAGGCATGCGTGACCTGTTTATGCAGAAGCGCAGGGCGCTGCGGATTGTTATAGACGACATAGCGATAGCGGCGTGCCTGAGCTTTAAAGCGGGCATGGAAATCGCTGTCCATTTCCTTGATCCACTGGAAGGCGATATCTTTAGGAAGCTGACTGTTTGCCCCCATCAGCCAGCCACGAATCGGGCGAATAGCATTAGTATCAAAATGCGCGACCATATTGGTGGCATGGACCCCGGCATCGGTACGACCCGCACCATGTAAGATGATCGGTTCATCGGCAATTTTGCTCAGTACTTTTTCAATGGTTTCCTGCACGCTTGGAACGCCAGGCTGTTGAGTTTGCCAACCTCTATATCGAATGCCACAAAACTCAATACCGACTGCAAAACGTTGCATACTTACCTCAAATTACACGTGATCATGCCAATGTGCCTGCCATTGGTCTACAGCGTCGTATTGTAAATACATTTTCAGCGCTTTTGCATAAAGATCTGCATGTCCCAAACAGTCATTCAGAAGAATATGGGTCTGCTGGATCCATTGGCTGATGGCATAACGCTGATCAATACCACCAAAAGGCACCTGAGTGGTGAGAATTACGGCACAGCCTGCTTGTTGCAGTTTTTGAATGCAAGCAATGAATGGTTTATTCACAGCCAGGTTGCCTGTGCCGAAACCTTGTAAAATCAGGCAGTTTGGCGGTACTTGGCAAATGGTTTGCAGATTGGCAATTTGCTGAGCCAAATCCAGCGGTTGCATCATCAGGCTTAAACAGTTAAACCTCGCTGCCTTTTGGAGATCATTGTCATGAACTATATAGATGGAGCTGTGGGAAATGGGTTCCGCTGCGTTTTTACCGCTAAAGGCATCCAGTTCTGTGGTATGGATTTTTAATGCCGTCTGTGCATGTACTAAATGATGATGAAAGGCTAAATAAACTCCCACCGGATATTTAACTACACAGTCCAGGGCAAAGTTTAAATTATCAATGGCATCAGTAAATTCACGGGTATTGTCTCCCGCAGTATTTAACAGGGGGTACTGGCTGCCGGTCATGACCACATGCGCGGATTGACCCAGAAAGCGTGACAGCACCGCACTAGCATAACTGAGGGTGTCGGTACCATGAATAACCACAAAATGCTCAAACTGCTGTAACTGAAGTTGTTGAATAGATTGAACCAGTTTTAGCCAGTCTGTGGCTGTACAAGCACTACTGTCCTGAATGACTGGTGCAACAAAACATTCGATCTGCTGATCGAGAGGGAGAACATGTTGCAGTTTCGGAATAAATTGCTCAGCTGGCATAGGGCTGAGTGGATCACCAATACAGCCAAATGTACCGCCCATATAGATTAACGCTATTTTTTTCATCATAAAAAAAGCAGCCAAGGATGACTGCTTTATAGTAGATCGAAATTGCTTAAGATGCTATTTGATTGCGTAAATGATCTGCCTGTTGGCGTTGTTCAGGTGTATAGCCAGCTTCTTGCTCTGCCAGTAATTCACGTGCTGATTCGAATGCACCAAGCTGGATATATTGCTGTGCCAGTTCTAGATTCAGGTTAATTTCATTGACTTCAATCAGTTCGGGGAAGGACTGAACCAATGGATCATTTTTATCTGCTTTGGCTGCAGATGAGCTGATATTGCTAATATCAAAGTTTAGGCCTGCGGCTTTTGCTGGCGCTACTTCTACAGCTGGCTCTTCAACCGTGCTTGCAGGCTCTAAATTAAAGTCCAGTTCCAGGCTTGGCGTAGTTTCTTCAGTTGCAACTTTTGTTTCAGCTACTGGAGTTTCTGCAACGGAAAAATCAAAATTAAATTCAGGTTTTTCTTCTACAGTAGGTTCAATGCTAGCAGCTTTCTCTGTTTCTGCTTGCCCGGTTGTTGCAGTGTCTAAACTAAATGAGAAATCCAGAGGCTGAATTTCTTGAACTGGGGCAGCTTCCGGCTTGGTTTCTGCCACAGGTGCAGGATCAAGCTTAAAGTTAGTAAAATCTAAAGGCTTGATTTCTTCAGCTGGTGCAGTTGCTGCTTCTGCCGCTGAATCCAGAGATAGACTGCTGAAATTAAGGGGTTTGATTTCTTCCACCGGAGTAGCTGTTATTTCTGCTGTATTTAAAGATGCAGAATTGAAATCAAGAGGTTTGATTTCCTTAACGACTTCCGGCTGAGCCGAACGCGATTCCTGCTGTAACTGATCAAAGGCAAGATCATTTTTTGTTGCAGCGGGTGCAGCATCACTCATTAAAGCATCAAAAGCAGCCGTATTTTTTGTTTCTACAACCGCTGGTTCAGCTGCTTTAGCAACAGTTGATGATGGCTTAAACTCAATGGTATCTTTAGAACCTAGTGTTTGTTTTTCATGTGCTGCTTTTTTAGCAAGTGCCTGTTCTAAAAAATCATCCAGTTCTAATGAGCGCAGGTGATTAATCAGCTGGCTGATGGCAAATTCATCTTTTTGCAAGATGTGAATGTCCAGCAACAGCAAATACAACTCATGCTGTGAATTGTCCTTATTTAAAGCCTGATTAATCTGTGCTTCGGCCGAGAAAAAGTTCTTTTCGTGAATCAGGGCTTCAATTTTACTGCGGACATCGGCAGCTAAAGGGGTGGTTTTTTTCTTTGCAACAACCGAGCTTTCCACAATTTGAGTTTTTTGCGGTGACTTTTTGGTTGAAGTGACTTTTTTGCTTTTCGTCTTTGGTGTTTGTTCTGTTTGTTTACTTGCCTCGCGCTTTTTTAATACAACTGCGATCACTAATAACAATATAAACGGAATCACATAAAGCAGCATGTTGTTACCCCTTGTAGGATTGAGTTTTTATCCATGAAACCCATCCTAAAAAATCAAATTGTATAACACCCTTAGTGCGTTGGCTTTTTCTGTACTTGTTGTGCTTTCAATTGTTGCTGCAATTGGGCAAGACGAGTATTTAATAATTGAATTCTGTGATCCTTGTTACGCAATGCCAATTCTAACTGTGTTACGTTTCTCTGTAATTTAACGGTTTTTTCACGCGATGTCATAACTTTTAATGATAATTCATTTGAAGTTTGCCTTTTTTCTGTGTTCTTTTTGGCAGAACCGCTGGCTGAATCTTGTTCTTTCTCTGCAACCAGGCTCATTTCTGCCTGATTCAAGCGATATTTGGCTTTAGCCGACTGATTGGACGGTTTGGAAGGGGCTTGGGCTAAATGGGCAACTTTTGCTTTTTGCTCTTCTTTAGGGCTGGTCACAGTATTTAAATTCAAAGCGGCACCACGGCGTAAACGGTTCACATCACCTTGAATAAAGGCATGTTCATTATTGGCCTTGATTTGTTTCATGACTTCGCCAATCGGACGATTTTGCTCAGTGGCCACACGTGAGGCAATTGCCCACAGTGACTCATTCGATTGCACTACATGCTGGTTGGCTGGTGCTGTAGCCGCAGGCTGAGGTGATGGTGTAGGCGCTGTTTCTGATTTGGCTTTTGGCGCAGCGGCTGCTACAGGTTCTGCCGTTACTTTTGCTTTAGCCACATGTTGATGTGCAGATGCTGCATATAGTCGGACTAACGGGTCTGTGGAGACATTATTATTCGAGTTGTTTGAGTTAGCTGAAATTTTCGCTTCATTTTTTGTCAAACGTTGTGCTGCAATGGAACTCTTGGTTTTGAGTGGCGCATTTTGTGGAGTCTGAACCGGCTGGGCAGATGGTGTCGCCATTGCTGCAATGACGACGGGTGCAGCAGAGGTACTATTTAAAATCGGCGGTGCCGCTTTATGTACCATTAATGGTGCTTCAAATGATTGCGGTAGTGCCGTTTGTGGTTTTTCAATCCGAAATTGCGTACTTTCAGGCAGTTGTAAGGCAATATCTTTTTCATTCACAATGGTGATAGGCATTAAAGGTTTTTCATTGCCTGAGACCCGTACCTGAGTATTTATCTGGCTGCGCTTCAGAGGGGTCTTGATATGCTGTAAACGTGTCGCATTACCTTCCTGAATTTTAACAATAATGTTCAATTCAGCATCCGTTAAGGGGCGTGATGAGGTAATGGTAATGACACCATTGCCCGAGCTATCGCGACGGGTAAAGAAATTGAGATGTCCGGGAGCATGATAGACAGCGCCTAAAGTTGCGATATCTTCTGCATCAGCCAGGCTGGCCTGGATTTGTGCATGAGGATCAGCATTGCGAAAATTCATTTCCGCATACAATAATTCACCTGCTGCAGATTGAACTTGAATAGGATCAATAGTAATCGCATGAATATTCTGCGAAGCAATAATGGCTAAAATGGCTATCTTTAATTTGTTATATACGGTCATCTTAATCTTTAGCTCGGTTTCTTATCGTATTGCGAAAGTTATACATTAACGAGGTGTTGAAGAATTGTAAAACATTTAACATAAAGGATACATAAAAAAGCCGATCAATTGTGATCGGCTTTTCTTTCATTTAGCACTTAAGCATTTTTGTAATCAATCAGGATACGTAACATACGGCGTAAAGGTTCTGCAGCACCCCATAGCAGCTGATCGCCGACAGTGAATGCGCCAAGGTATTCTTTACCCATATTCAGTTTACGCAAACGACCCACTGGAACAGACAGGGTACCTGTAACAGCCACTGGCGTCAGATCGGTCATCGATGCTTCACGGGTATTGGGAACGACTTTTGCCCAATCGTTTGCATTACGGATAATGTCTTCGATTTCATCAAGCGGTACATCTTTCTTCAATTTCAATGTAAGTGCTTGAGAATGGCAGCGCATTGCACCAATACGCACACAGTGACCATCAATAGGAACAATCTGCGAGTTACCCAGAATCTTGTTGGTTTCAACCTGGCCTTTCCATTCTTCTTTCGACTGACCGCTTTCAAGCTGTTTGTCGATATACGGAATCAAAGAACCTGCTAAAGGCACGCCAAAGTTTGCAGACGGGAAACCTTCGCTGCGTTGTAAAGCCGCAATTTTAGAATCGATCTCTAAAATTGGAGAGCGAGGGTCATCTAACAAATCTTTGGTATTGTTATACAAGTAACCCATACCGTTGATGAGTTCACGCATGTTTTGCGCGCCCGCACCAGAAGCGGCCTGATAAGTCATCGAAGTTGCCCATTCCACCAGATTATTCTGGAACAGACCACCTAAGCCCATCAGCATCAAGGAAACGGTACAGTTACCACCAACGAATGTTTTAGTACCATTCACCAGGCCATCTTTAATCACGTTCATGTTGACCGGATCAAGCACGATGATGGCTTCATCATCCATACGTAAGGTAGAAGCTGCATCAATCCAGTAACCATTCCAGCCTTCAGCTTTCAGTTTCGGGAAAACGTCAGTGGTGTAATCACCACCCTGGCAGGTAATAATGACATCCATCTGCTTCAGACTGTTAATGTCTGATGCATCCATAAGTGCTGGGGCAGTCTTACCGCCAAACGCAGGCGCTTCACCACCTGCATTACTGGTAGAAAAATAGAATGGCTCAAAATGAGCAAAATCATTCTCTTCAACCATACGTTGCATAAGGACGGAACCTACCATCCCGCGCCAACCGACCAGACCTACTTTCATGCCACTTCGCCTCGGTGCGTTAAAAAAATCAAAAGGGATTCGAGTGTATCAAAAAGGGACGTGACTGCAAGTACTACATAATGAAAACATCAATATTATTGAGAGAAATCTCTTGTTTATGTTACATACAAAATTGATAAAGTTTTTCAACTGCAGATCGAATTACAGAGGTGGATCAGGAAATTTGAACAACACCTATAAGTGATATTTTGCTCCCCAAATGATGTTATAAACATCAATATATGGAGTATTTTATGGCACGTAGACCA
>NZ_JBIQOC010000134.1:0-6288 GCF_044130295.1 Acinetobacter uliginosus
ATGAGATGTAACTCATTGAAATGTGTCATCATATTCGTCGTCAGAAAACAAGTATTATGCCATTATTTCAATGAGTTATCTTTTTTTGTCGTGTACAAAGAATTTTTTTATCACTTTTAATCAAAGGTAATTGTTTACACGACAAAACTTGTCGTGCTTAAAGCTAAATTAGCTTCTTAATATTTAATATTACAGTTAAAATATTGGAATAGAAATAAAAATTGAGATAAATACTTAATGTCAAATCCATTTGATGATGCTGAATTTGCAGCTGCTTTAAAGGATAAGGTATCTAACACATCCTTGAATGTTCTACTTTTTGTGAATAAGTTTTATACCAAAATTTATTTAAATAACGAAAATAATGATTGGATAGAGTTGGGGTATGGAGAGTTAGGAAGAGAAACTCGTGATTATCTAAAATCACTAATAAAGGCTAAAAGAGTACTAATACTTGAGTCTGCTTCTAAAGATCTGACGTTGGAGAAGCCTAAGTTTGAAGATGCACAAGCCTTATCAACTTTAAAGAAGCTTGATGAATGGATCAAGATTTCTATCAATTTGACTTCAGGTAGACTGGGAGAGGTAAAAACTCAAACTAAAAATAAAATTATGTATGATGCAGCTTGGAGATGTCAATTCTCAGGTTGTGGAGTTGATTTAAGAGAACATTTAACTTCTAGTATGAGTGGAAACTATAGCTATTATGCTCATATCGTTGCATCTTCTGAGGATGGACCAAGGGGTAATCGTGATTCTGAAAAACTTGCGGATGAACCAACCAATATTATGCTTTTATGCGATAAGTGTCATCGTTTAATAGATAAAATTGAGCCTCATAACTACAGTGTTGAAATTCTTCGTGAAATGAGGGAAAAAAGTGTAAACGAAGTAAAGAGATTATTAGACTGTTTGAAATTTCCAGAGGCGGAAATGATAGTTATTGGTGGAAAAATTGAGGGGCAACCTTTTGTTTTTAATAGTCAAGATGCTGAGGAGGCTATGTGGCGAGAAGAAATGAAAAGCTTTTCTCAACCGCACCGAATTTTAAAGAATCCAGATTATTTTAGTGCATCTAATAACCCAAATTATTGGATAAATATATTTGAGCTATTTAAAACGGAAGATTTTCCAATTTTAAAAAAAATCTTGCATAAGGCTGCAAATGATTATAGACCAAAGATACTAGCAATCTTTCCATTACATGGAATGTCGGTTTTAATTTTGAGTGGGAGAATTATAGGTGATGCTTCAAGTATTGCCTTATTTCAGTTTCATAGACAAAAAGTTTTTGGTAAAGGCAAACAATGGGCGTGGCCTGAAGTAGCTGTGCCACAAAATAATAAGTTTAAAGTCATAACACATAAAGACAACCTTGATGGAGAAAGTGAAGCTCTTTTATTGGTGAATATAACTGCAAAAATCCCTGAATCGGAGTTACCTGAGCATTTATTCAATAATGGATATATTTTGCCAACTATAGAAATAACAGTTGATGAATGTTCGTTTAATGCTATCAACCACCCGAAAGATTTAGAACATTTAGGTGAGGCCATTGATATTGCTTATAAAAAAATTCAAGACGAATGGAGACTTCAGAAAGTTCACTTAATTATGGTGGCTCCAACCACTGCATGTGTACGCTTAGGTCAAAAAATGCAGGCTCGCCATCATGCCGATTTTATCTTGTATGAGCGTAAACCTGGGGCTGGCAATAAGGGCCCATTTGAACCGACTATCCAAATTGGTGCAGAAAAAGTTAGTTTGGTTGCGACTGGTCAGGAAATAAATATTTCCTAAATTCTAATTAATACTTATTTTTGAACTATTAATATGAAAGCTAAAAAAAATGAAGTATTTATTTCAGTGGACATAGAAACATCGGGCCCCATACCTGGTGACTATGATCTATTATCAATTGGTATGTGTTTGGTGGATAAACCAACGGTAAATTTTTATTGTGAATTGAAGCCAATCTCAAACAAGTATGACCCTGAAGCATTATCAGTGACAGGGTTTAACTTAGATACTCTATTAAGTACAGGGTTATTGGCAAATGTGGCTATGGCTGAGTGTTGTAAGTGGATTGATCAAAATGTTACAGCCAACGAAATACCTATATTTGTTGGGTTTAACGTGGGATTTGATTGGTCATTTATAAACTATTACTTCCATAAATATCTAGGAAATAATCCATTTGGCTATACCTCAGTAGATATTAAATCTATGTATTTTGGCTGTTTTGGTGGTGAATGGTCAGAAACTAAATCAAGTAAAATAGTTGAAAAATTAAAGCCGAATTTTACTGGTAATCATCACGCTTTGCAGGATGCGATATTTCAAGCAGAGTTATTTAATTTAATTTTAGAAGAAGTAAAAAGAAGGAGGTAAATTATGAATTTGGTAGCACAAGCGCAGCATCCAACACAAATAGATAGTTGGGAAGTGGTTTTAATGAATATTGTTCAAAAAATTTCATTAACCCCTGCTCAATACGATCTAATAACAGATAGATATAGTAATCTACAAGCGATTTTAAATGTAGCTGAAGATGAAATATTAAAAGATGCTCATATTTTTGTACAAGGTTCGATTGGATTAAAGACAACAATCAAGCCAGCTCCTGAAGCAGAAGGGGATATGGCCAATGTTGATGCTGATGCTATTGTCTTACTTCCTAACGCACAGAATGTAGATTCAAAAGAAGTATTAGATGCACTAACAAGGCGTTTCGAAGAAGGGACTAGAACTAGTACCCCCATTAAACCTTTGCGTAGAGGCATTAGAATTGTTTATGCAGATGAAAACCCAGGGTTCCACATAGATGTTACACCTGCACGAAATGCACGAGGTAATGGTCAATCAGCCGGTTATGGAAACTTAGAGGTCCCAGATAGAGAGACTGGTTGGAAGTGCAGTACACCTCGTGATTATTCACTGTGGCTAGAAAATTTGGCTAAGCTTGAAATCCAAATTATTCGAAAAATGGCTGGCGACAAAGTTCTTATGGAGAGTGCAACTCAAGATCCTTTGCCTTTGTATGAAGACTACGCTGAAAATAATCCATTAAGAGCAACTATTAAATTACTAAAAAGACATCGTGATCAGTGGGCATTAAATTCAGAAAGTCCTGAGTATCGACCGATTTCTGCAGTGATAACAACTCTAGCTGCCAAAGCATATGAGAAAGTTTATAAAGAATCACAGGCTCAGGCTCTAAGGCCAATTGAGGCAATTATAAAAATCATTGCATACATGCCACAGTTTATAACCCAAGTTGATGAAGGCTTTGCTGTATTGAACCCTAAAGATTCAGGTGAAAACTTTGCTGAAAAATGGAATCGTCCAAATGGTGAGGGTGAATCTTATCGAGAAGCATTTTTTGCATGGCATTCACAAGCTTTAGAAAGTGTATTAATAGGACTTAATGACTTAGGTAATTCAGCATCATTTGAAAATAAGCTTATGGAAAGTTTTGGAGTCCCAAGAGCATTTATCAAAGAGCAAATTATAAATGTTCCTGATAAATCATGGACATTACCTGGTAGAAGCTCTCAAATAACGCTTAATGCTCTAGCATTAAATGCCTTAACCGGATCCTCTTCATCTACAGCATCCATTCATACTTCAAATGAACCAGTAGGTCGACTTGGTTAAGATGGAAAAAGTCACTCCAGAAATAAGACAAGGCATAGCATTTTTACACCAATATTTAGGTGAAGATGCTATGTCTTTGCTTAAAGAAACAGATCCTAAAGAAAAGGAGGTACTGGCATATGAATTTCCTTTACCTGAGGACTTTTTAGGTGTTTCACGAATACTCAGGATTAGCTTTTGTGAAGGCTTTCCAACAGTTGGCTTGCGCCTACAAATAAGCCCTTCACCTTGGCTTTTATGGCCTCATGCAATGCCACAATCTTTATGTTTGTATGGGTTTGGGGAGCATCCAGCCGCAAACTCTGCTGCAAGTGTAGTAAATGATGCATTGAAGAGGTTATCAAAGATATTAGAGCTTGTATTACCTTCTTCTATTGAAAGTAATAGAAATGAGGAATTTTATAGAGAGTTAGCTTCTTATTGGGGACTACAATTAAAAATTAATAACCACCAGCTTGTTGTATTGGAACATCCTTCAACGAATGGCGAACTTTTGGGACTCACTGATCAAAGGGGGGGAATAAAACGTCATCAAGTTGTCTGGCTAGCATCGCAGCAACAAACGATAGAGACACATCTTTCTAAAATATTAAACAGAATAGAGAAAGTATCAGTTTTAGCATCTGTAGCATATTTTATTCGTTTAAATTCTTATCCAGCTGTTCAAACTCCTAATTCTCATCAAGTTTTTGAATGGATTGAGGATCATATATCTGCTGAGGATAATCGGAAGTTAATAGAATGGGATAAAAGAAGCCATGGTTATCCTATTAGATGGTTGCTATTAGAGCTTCCGAATACTGATCCACCAATTATTAAAGCGATAACTCTTAAACACAGAGGGATTAAAAGTGATAGCAGACAAATTTATGGTAAAAGGGCTGGACGTAGATTAAGAGCTCAACAGGATAACAATGTAAAATTAACGAATTTGGAACTTAGTTCAGTACATTTGTTGGCAAATAATGTAATTCACTCAAGAAATATAGAGCTAGCTAATAATGATATATCTGGTAAAAAAGTTGCAGTGATTGGTGCAGGTTCTTTAGGTAGTCAAGTCGTTATGCATCTAGTGAGGGCAGGTATTACAGACATCACCATTTTTGATCCTGATAGGTTTGAAAGTGCAAATTTGGGTAGACATATTTTAGGCGTAGATGACTTAGGTAAATATAAAACTCAAGCATTAAAAGAGCGAATCCAAAAAGATTTGCCCCATATCACCATCAAATCAATTCCCCAGTATATTCAGTATGAATGTATTAAGAATATTGGCATGCTTGATGAAATGGATGTGGTGGTCATTACAACCGCTGACTGGAATTCAGAAGAGTTTATATGGTTATTGCATAAAGTTAGGCAGTCTAAGTGGGCTTTAATCCAAGCTTGGGCTGAACCTCATGCAATCATAGGGCATGTGCTGATAACTAGAGCAAATAGTATTGCTGATGGACGCTATTTATTCGATGACCATGGAAACTTTGCACACGGTTATTCACAATGGAAAGATAACGGGGTCATCCCACTTCCAGGTTGTGGAGAAGCGTTTATCCCTGGTGGTCCTATTGGAATTAATACAATAGCGACAATAACTGCTCAATCAGTATTTGATGTACTTACTGGAAAAGTTGAATCCGAAACATGGGTTACTAGTATAGGTACTATTGAAAAGATATATGAATTGAACGGTACGTACGTAGGACCGAGTGTACCTGAAGGTTACAAGCAAATTGTCATTTCCAGAGAGTGGCCAGAGGAGTAGTGTACTAGTGAGCTATGATCTAGCTTGGGAATGGCGATGGGAATCACTTGGTGTAGAATTAAAAGTGTCCACACAGGTGGTAGACATATTCTTTACTCATCAACAAAAATCAAAAGAAGATGAGAAAGGCGGGCAGTTATTTATTGATACAAGTATGTCGGATGGTTTATGGCTTGCAGTAGCTACACCTCCACATAATGCTGATCGTTCTGGTCCAACATGGTTGGAACTAGATGTCAATAGGTGTACGCAGGAAGTTCTGGAGCATCAAAATCAAGGGTTAGTTTTGGTAGGATATTGGCATACCCACTCAGAGTTAATACCCAATTTGTCTCTACAAGATAGTAAAAGCTTTCTTGAGTTTTCTGGGAAGAATATTGAATTATTACCATGTCCTTTAGCAATAATAGTTGGCAATGGTGGTAATAATGACACGATAAGAGCTTGGTCTTTTCAAAAAAATGGGATGATATTGGCTTCTTTAAAATAGAGCTATGTCCGATCGAGTCTGAACTAATACAAGTGTACTAGCTCAAACCTGATCTGACAGTTACCCATTTTTTATTGTGCCTGTCAGGTTAAATTTGAGCTAATACAGTTAAACAAAGGCTGATACATAGGTTTTTTTCATTGGGTTTATTCCTTTAAATATTCAATGTTCCAACTCTTTAGAATATAAGGAATATTGCAAGGGTCATACCACTTATATAAAGTAATTAAAAACAAAAAACTTATATTTCAATGGCTTTTAAAAAAATCATTATTGTAAGCGTCCGCTGAACCCCACTTTTCTTATTTTCTCAATATCCCGATAGTGTCCATTATTTATTAAATGGACATTATGTTTATGGCCTTAGACACTTTTATAG
>NZ_JBIQOC010000135.1:0-6270 GCF_044130295.1 Acinetobacter uliginosus
TATGATCCATTGAGAAGCCTTGTTTTATAACATTTTGTCTTGAGAACCAATATGTTACAAAAACAGGGCTTTTTTTCTACTCTTTTTTTATATCGAACTCAGGTTCCCATAACTTCATTATTATCAAAAGTATATATCTATCTTGATCATTGTGCCCAATAAAAACCCAATATCAGGATGAACTGATATTGGGCATGGGCAGCACTATCTCTCTATATTAGAGGGTAGATAAAATGAGAGTATTACTTCTACAAATTATCAAGGTACTTTTCAGCATCCAATGCAGCCATACAGCCTGAACCAGCCGAAGTAATGGCTTGACGGTATGCGCTATCTGCAACATCACCAGCAGCGAAAACACCCGGTACGGAAGTGGCTGTAGCATTGCCTGCAGTACCGCTTTGTACCTGGATATAGCCATTTCGTAACTCAAGCTGGCCTTCAAACATACTGGTATTTGGTTTATGACCAATTGCAATGAATACACCTTGAACATCAACGTCCTGAATGGAATCATCCTGTGTCGATTTTAAACGTACACCTGTAACACCGGTATTGTCACCCAATACATCATCCACTTGATGATTCCAGATGATACTGATCTTACCTTCTTTTTCTTTTTCGAAGAGATGATCTTGCAGGATCTTTTCTGAACGCAGGAAGTCACGACGGTGCACCAATGTCACATGCTCCGCGATGTTGGACAAATACAGGG
This sequence comes from Acinetobacter uliginosus, assembly GCF_044130295.1. NCBI lineage: Bacteria > Pseudomonadati > Pseudomonadota > Gammaproteobacteria > Moraxellales > Moraxellaceae > Acinetobacter > Acinetobacter uliginosus. The sequence goes on from NZ_JBIQOC010000135.1 coordinate 716, forward strand.
CTTCTTCAACCGCTGTATTACCACCACCGACTACCATAACTTTCTGGTTCTTATAAAAGAAACCGTCACAGGTTGCACAGGCACTTACGCCTTGACCCATGAATGCCTGTTCGGATTCCAGGCCGAGATATTGTGCGGTTGCACCTGTTGCCACAATCAGGGCATCACAGGTGTATTCTTCCATATCACCTTTAAGGACAAATGGACGCGTGTTCAAATCAACTTCATTGATATGGTCATAGACCAGTTCAGTACCAAAACGTTCGGCATGCGCCTGCATACGTTCCATTAATGCCGGACCGGTTAAGCCTTCAGGATCACCTGGCCAGTTATCGACTTCAGTCGTGGTGGTCAACTGGCCGCCGAGTTGCATACCTGCAATCAGCATAGGTTTTAAGTTGGCACGTGCCGCATATACCGCTGCACTATAACCGGCAGGACCAGAACCTAAAATGATGAGTTTTGAATGGCGTGTTGACATTTTTATATTCTCTAACAGATTAGATGTTACGTTGATTGACACGCTTAGACAGCTCTTCAGCCGATTCCTTACGCTCCGAGTAACGATCCGTGAGGTACGCGCTTTGTCCGCGGGTCAGCAAGGTGAACTTATACAGTTCCTCCATCACATCGACAATCCGATCATATAAGGACGAAGGTTTCATGCGTCCCTCTTCATCAAATTCCAAAAAGGCCTTGGGAATAGAAGACTGATTCGGAATCGTGATCATCCGCATCCAGCGCCCCAAGATTCGCATCTGGTTGACGCTATTGAAAGACTGTGAGCCACCACTGACCTGCATCAGTGCCAGGGTTTTGCCCTGAGTCGCACGAATGGCTCCCGCTGCTAGTGGAATCCAGTCAATTTGCGCTTTAAAGATCGAACTCATCGAACCATGCCGCTCAGGTGAACACCAGACCATGCCTTCAGACCATGCTAGCAATTCATGCAGTTCCTTGACTTTAGGATGTTCCAGATCACCATCTTCCGGCAAAGGTAAACCTTTGGGATGAAAGATTTTTACTTCACAGCCAAACCGCTCCAAAATACGACCTGCTTCCGTCACTGCAAGACGACTGTACGAGCGTTCTCGGTTTGAGCCATACAGCAATAACATCCGTGGGGGATGGGTCAGTTCTTTGGCTTGTACCTCAGCAAATGTAGGCGTCGGCAAAAGATCAGATTCAAGATTTGGGAGTGTCATATTCTGCCTCTTAACTATTTGGATAATATTTTTTCTTCAGCCATAAAGATACGCTCACCAAGGCAATTAACACCGGTACTTCAACCAATGGACCAATAATGGTGGTAAAGGCAATCGGAGAAGCCAGACCAAACGTGGCGATTGCAACAGCCAAAGCCAACTCGAAGTTATTGCCCGCAGCAGTAAAGGAAATCGCGGTGGTTTTTGGATAATCATTGCCCATCCATTTACTCATAAAGAAGCTGACAAAGAACATCAGTACAAAGTAAATCGTTAGTGGAATCGCAATACGCAATACATCTAAAGGCAAGCTCACTACATCAGCGCCTTTTAAACTAAACATCGCCACGATGGTGAACAATAAAGCCAGCAAGCTGAGTGGGCCAATTTTTGGCAGGAATTTCGTCTGATACCAATCCAGACCTTTGGCTTTGACCAATGAAATACGCGTCAGGAAACCCATCAGGAAAGGAATACCCAGGTAGATCAAGACGGCATTGGCAATGGTCCAGAAATCCACATTAATCACATGACCTTCTACCCCAAAAAATGGTGGCAAATAAGTCAGGAAGAACCAGGCATAACTACTAAAGAAAACAATCTGGAAGATACTGTTAAACGCCACCAGTGCGGCACCGTATTGGTTATCACCACAAGCCAGGCCGTTCCAGATCAGTACCATCGCAATACAGCGTGCCAAACCGATCAGGATCAGGCCGGTCATGTATTCCGGATAATCACTGAGAAAGACGATGGCCAGCACAAACATCAGTACCGGTGCAATCAGCCAGTTTTGTACCAGTGATAAAGTCAGAGTCTTTTTATCGTGAAAAACCTGTGGCAGGGTCGCGTAGTCCACTTTGGCCAACGGGGGGTACATCATCAGAATCAGACCAATCGCAATCGGCAGATTGACCGAGTTCACACTCATGGCATCCAGTGCTGTCGATGCTTGCGGAAAAAACACCCCAATCGCAACACCCAATGCCATGGCCACAAAAATCCATAGCGTCAGGTTGCGATCTAAAAAGGATAATCCTTGTTTAGACATAATGTGCTCGATTAAATATGAGAAATTTTATTGATTTCAGCAATGAGCTCTGGACGGCTCAATTTTTTTGCATCTAAAGCGAAGAACGCGTCTAAACGCTTGTTAATGTGATCCACAGTGGTCAAGAACGCCTGTAATTTTTCTTCTTCAGGTAAGTCCAGGTGTGAAGGATCAGATAAGCCCCAATGTGCCTTGATTGCGCCACCCAAATACAATGGGCAGGCTTCCTGTGCAGCTGAATCGCATACCGTAATCACGACTTCTGGCTCATATTGCTCGCAGGCATCAATGGTTTTGCTCGATAAGCCTTCGGTAGATAAACCCAGATTCTGCAAGGTTTTAATCGTTAAAGGATGCACCTGACCTGATGGTTTGCTGCCCGCACTGTAAGCGATCCAGCCTTCAGGCGCACGGCTGTTAAACAGAACTTCAGAGAGAATGCTGCGGCAACTGTTACCGGTGCACAAAAATAAAAACTTCATAAAAACTTACTCGCAATGGCTCTGAATCGGCAGAGCAGATGTGGGAAGGGAAATCGGAGATTGGCTGTGTTTGAGAGCATCCAGAATTTCAAAACACCACGCCGGTAATTGCGGATTGATGCTGTAATACACCCACTGACTTTGACGACGGTCATTCAACAAACCACAAGAGCGCAACAAAGCCAAATGCCGTGAAATCTTGGGTTGGCTCACTTGCAATTTGTCCGTCAGATCACAGACACATTGCTCTTCATTTTCAGCAATCAACATGACAATACTGAGACGTGTCTCATCGGATAAACATTTAAAAAACTGAACGTGGTCCATAGCTGCTCCCATTCTGTTATGCAAATATATACATATCCGCATATACAGTAAATAGTATAAGTTAAAAATGATAAAGGAAGGATTATAATGTGGTTTGAAAGAGGTCAATTTAAAAAATTGTCCGCTTTTCTCGGCTGTGTTATGAAAAACAAAATTTTAACGATTAGAAAATTTAAGGAATATCGAATGACTGATAAAAATATTTTAGTGCCGATTGACGGTTCTGATCAGGCACTTGCAGCAGTCAGAGAGGCCGCCATTATGGCAAATGCCCTGGACAGCAAGCTGATTGTCATCAGCATTGTTGAAGAAAATCCGTTTGCCAATACCGATTTTTATTACTTCGGTGCAGACGCAACGACCATGAAAGCATTTTTTGATGAAGCCTGTGGCAATGCAACAAAGGCCTTGGCCGACGCACAAAAACTTTCGGTCGATTCAGGCGCACGTGAGGTTGAAACCAAACTCGTTAAATCTGAAGTGTCTGCACAAACCATTGTCAATGTTGCTGAAGAACTCGCTGCTTCGCTGATTGTGATGGGATCACATGGGCGTAAAGGCATCCAGAAACTGGCTTTAGGCAGTGTGGCTGAAGAAGTATTAAAGTTGTCCCAAGTACCCGTATTAATCGTTAAACAATAACTGACCTGATTTCGGTTCACGCCATAAAAAACCCAGTAGTCTGAGCTACTGGTTTTTTTAAAGAAAATGCATTTTGGGCTTATTTATTTTTCTCAATCAGCTCCGCTACGGCTTGAGCTTCCAACACTTTACCGCTAGAAACGATTTTATTATCAATAATTAATCCCGGTGTGCTTAACAGACCTGTTTCCGCAATTTTCATCATATCCGTGACATATTCAATGTCCGCTTGCACACCCGTGCTTTGGACTGCTTCTTCTGTTGCCGCCAAGAGCGCCTTACATTTACGGCAGCCTGTACCTACGACTTTAATTTGCATGTTTTATTCTCCAAACGTTTTATAAAAACCAGTAACCAAAACTATTTAAACTGTAGCCGATGACCAAAATCCCGACAAATACGATACCAACAAACAGGCTAAGTAAAGGAAGTTTCACCACCTGTTTTAACAGGATCAAGGAAGGCAAGGAAAGCGCGGTCACCGCCATCATAAAGGCCAAGACCGTACCCAACCCTACACCTTTGCCTACCAACGCTTCCGCAATCGGCAGGGTACCAAAGATATCCGCGTACATCGGTATACCAACGACCGTAGCGATTAACACAGAATACCAGTGTTCCTGGCCGAGTAAGGCGGTAATCCATTGTTCAGGAATCCAGTTATGAATCGCCGCACCAATACCTACCCCGATCAGTACATACAACCAGACCTTTTTAAAAATTTCTACTACTTGCTCCCAAGCGAACTCGCGTCGCTGTTTAGCCGTCATACTAAAATCTTCTTCTCCCTGAATGGCACCATTATGGGTGACAAACTCAGCCACATACTTTTCCATTTTTAAAAAGCTAATCAATGAGCCGCCCAGTACCGCCAGCACTAAACCCAGTAGCACATAGATCATGGCGATTTTCCAGTTAAAAATACTGGCCAATAAAATAATTGAAGCTAGATCGACTAACGGAGATGAAATCAGAAATGAAAAGGTCACCCCCACAGGCAATCCGGCACGGGTAAAACCGATAAACAGCGGAATCGAGGAACAGGAACAGAATGGCGTAATCGTTCCCAATAAAGCCCCCATGATATTGGCTTTAATCCCGGTCATTCGGCCTAAAATCTGCTTGGTACGTTCAGGCGGAAAATAACTCTGGATATATGACAGAGTATAGATCAGGACCGAGAGCAGAATAAAGATCTTGAAGACATCATAGATAAAGAAGTGAATACTGCCACCAAGCCGGGTCGCGACCGATAAACCGAAGACATTTTCGACCAGCCAGCGTACACCATCCGAGAGCCAGGTCATTTTAAGCAGCACATCATTCAGCCAAGCAAAGAGGGCAATTATTTGATCCATTTAAATCTCCTGGTCTTGGGGGAATAATAGTGCTTGTGTAAATAGAGACAGTTCTTGAGCACGGATGGGATTCAGTGAATAGCGTATCCAGCGTCCGTCTTTTCTTCCTTTGACCAGACCCGATTCAGTCAAACACTTCATGTGATGCGATAAAGTAGACTGGGTAATGGCAAGATTTTGCAACAATTCGCATGCGCAACATTCCCCTGTCTGTAGCATCTGTAAGATCTTGAGACGGGTAGCATCCGTCAAAACTTTATAAAGAGAAGTCGCTTGTTCATGATCCAATTAAGATTTTCCGTAACATACTTATAATATTGAGTATCTAAATTATATTGATGGCTGTCAATGTGTTTTTTTCTGTAAAAAAAAAGCCCAACAGAGTTGCAATGCTGTTCACTTAAGAGGAGCAGCATTGTGATCTACCGGATAACGGGTTTTTGACATCTTAACCGTTCGGGGTGTTGTTGGCCTCGAACGCCTTTCCAGA
>NZ_JBIQOC010000136.1:0-6055 GCF_044130295.1 Acinetobacter uliginosus
TGATGGCGCATACCATTGCGTAGCAGGATCAAACCAAATGGCAATATTTCCGCGACTCATGAGTGCTCGGTTATATGCGGGCCAATTGGTTGTGCGGTAGATTTTGTGTGTAGGCTTCTTCATTTGAAAATTATATCGCTGAAAAAGCCTTTACAGATAGGTTTGTGCAACAAAGCCCGTCATAGGCATAACGCTGATCTGATGCACAGCAGCCGGAATTATTGACAATGTCATCAAGCTGGTAATGCTTATTCTCTAATTTAGTCAGAATCTCTTCGGGTGTTCCACCTAAATGTACCCCCAAATGATTGACCAACTCTAGCTTCCCCATTTCATTGACCTGTGCATACAGTGCGAGTTGCGTATAGGCTGGACCACGGCGTACCAATGCCCCGCCTGAGTTATTGCACACCCCGCCAAGCACCGATGCACCAATGCAAGAAGAACCAATCACCGAATGCGGTTCGCGGTTAAACGGTACCAAGTCTTTTTCGAGCTTATCCAATGTCGCACCTGGCAAGCAAATGACCTGCTTACCTTCATTAATTACATGAATGCCCGCTAAACGGCGCGTGCTCATCAAAATCACTGGCCGGTCATAATCGTCACCAAATGGTGTAGAGCCCCCAGTCAAACCTGTATTGGCAGCCTGCATAATCACAATGCAATCTGCTTCCACTGCAGTTTTAAGCACTTTCCATTGTTCAAGCAATGTTCCCGGAACGGCAACGGCCAGTACTTTACCGAAACCATAGCGGCGGCCTTGCCGATAAAGGCGTGTATCGTTATCGTCTATAAGTACATGTTGTTTGCCGACTATATTGATAAGTTTTTGAATGGTTTGTCGTGCATCTGCATGATTGTTCATATTTGATGGCATCTTCTGCTTTTTAAAATTCCCTCTCCTCTCAGGATAGGGTTAGGGAGAGGTATTTCAAATTTTTTAGATTAATAATTATTGAATTAGGCCGACCTAACACCCAAATTGCTACTTAAATTTGGTAGGACTAAGTGAAATCGGCCTTTGAAGTCTTTGTGCAACAAAGCCATATAAAAAGCTAATTCAAAAAAACCAAACCTTGTCTTTTAAAAGTACAAATTTCATCCAAATCCAAACCCGCCTATATTTCTAACATAGTAAATATTGCACAAACTTTTCTTATTCACTGACTCATGCTAATGGAGAGTGACTGATATGTTGAAAAAGGAACAAACTTTATTCGAACGTGATGGCGTGGTAGTCATTCGTGGATTATTCAAAGATTGGATTGATGTACTTAAAGAAGGTGTGAATGACAATGAACAGAATCCTGGGCAATGGTTTCGAGACTATACTCCGGGGCAGACTCAAGGTCGTTTCTGGGCAGATTATTGCAATTGGCAACGCATTGATGCCTTTAATAAATTTGTCAAAGAAAGCCCTGCAGCCGAGATTGTAAAAACTTTAATGCTGTCTCAAAGCGTACGCATGTTTCATGAACATGTCCTGGTCAAAGGTACAGGTTCATCAAGGGTTACTCCTTGGCATCATGACGCACCGTATTACCCGGTTGATGCAAAACAGACTTTAAGTTTGTGGATTCCGCTTGATCCTGTCGCCCGAGAATCAGCCATTGAATTCATTGCTGGATCACATAAATGGGGCAAACACTTTAAAGCACAAAGCTTTAATGGTGAATATTATGATCATGGCGATACTCAAGAAGAGATTCTTCCCGATATCGATAATCACCGCGAAGATTACAATATTGTAGGTTGGGAACTTGAACCGGGTGATGCAATTGCATTTAACTATCTGACCATTCACGGCGCACCTGGTAATGCTTCTACCCAACACTCAAGACGAGCTGTTTCTTTTCGCTGGTTAGGTGACGAAGCTGTTTATGTGAATCGTGGTGGCAAAACTTCCCCTCAGTACCCACAATATATTGGCAAACTTTCTACTGGCGATGCACTACCTGAAGATGAGTTCCCTATTGTCGCCTAACTTTTTATTTGAAAGCAAAACTCCCTCTATTCGCTTTAACCAATGTTCACCCATTTGAGCATTGGTTTTTTTATCTGTCATTTCCTAATACAAATAAAAAGCCCCACATTGTGGAGCTTTTAGTTTTTTCTATGCTAGAAAATCAATCTTTAAAATTGATGACGGTACGAATGGATTTACCTTCATGCATTAAATCAAACGCTTCGTTGATTTGATTTAGCCCCATGGTATGGGTCACGAAAGATTCAAGTTGAATTTCACCTTTCATGGCATCTTCCACCATTCCTGGTAATTGCGTACGACCTTTTACCCCACCAAATGCGGTACCTTTCCAGCTACGACCAGTAACCAACTGGAAAGGACGTGTCGAAATCTCCTGACCTGCACCAGCCACGCCAATAATAATCGACTGGCCCCAACCACGATGCGCACTCTCAAGTGCTGAACGCATCACGTTGACATTGCCAATACATTCAAAGGAATGATCCACACCCCAACCGGTCATTTCGACAATCACTTCTTGTACCGGCTTGTCATATTCTTTCGGGTTAATAAAATCGGTTGCACCAAATTGTTCCGCGAGTTTAAATTTTTCAGGATTGTTATCCACTACAATAATTCGACCTGCTTTGGCCTGACGCGCACCCTGCACAACTGCAAGTCCAATACCACCTAAACCAAACACTGCAACTGAATCCCCCTCTTGGACTTTTGCCGTATTATGCACCGCACCGATCCCTGTGGTTACGCCACAACCAAGTAGGCACACATGTTCAGGGTTGGCTTCAGGATTGACTTTTGCAAGAGAAACTTCTGCGACCACAGTATATTCAGAGAAGGTTGAACAGCCCATATAGTGATAAATCGGCTGGCCATTATAGGAAAAACGTGTGGTTCCATCAGGCATCACCCCTTTACCTTGTGTGGCACGTACCGAAACACATAGGTTGGTTTTACCCGATTTACAGAATAAGCATTCACCACATTCCGCGGTATAAAGTGGAATCACATGATCGCCCGGTACAACACTGGTTACCCCCTCACCCACTTCTACGACAATTCCAGCACCTTCATGCCCAAGTACCGCAGGGAAAATTCCTTCTGGATCTGCTCCCGATAAAGTGAATGCATCGGTATGGCAGACACCTGTATGGGTAATTTTCACCAGCACTTCACCTGCTTTAGGTGGCTCAACATCCAGTTCGACAATTTGTAAGGGTTCACCTGGTGCAAATGCAACGGCTGCACGTGATTTCATTTATTCACCTTTCTTTAGTTGATTGATCGCACTATTTCCATCGTACAAATCTGAAAATTCATAGCTAAAAATTTAAATAATCAATCAATTTTCAATTAAAAAATACATGTCACTTTTATATGAAACCCAGGTGATTGAAGCAATTCGGTTTTTTTGATGCAAGCGTTTTGCTTATATGATTTTCGCTATTCAACCCAGCTATTTATATTGAATCCATCGAAACAGATTTCTCCCTTTGGCAATTTTTTCAGTCAAAGAGAAACAAGAAACAGCGTACTTACACAGTAAGCGAACGAAGAAGGATAGAGAAGATGAAATTAAATAACTTGAATGTAGATACTGTGGTTGTTGGCGCGGGACAAGCTGGCGTGGCAATGAGTGAACATTTGACCACCTTGGGTATTTCACATGTCGTGTTAGAAAAGAATCGTATTGCTGAAGCATGGCGCACACGTCGTTGGGACTCATTGGTTGCCAATGGCCCTTGCTGGCATGACCGTTTCCCCAATATGGAATTCGATGCCGATCCAGATAGCTTTATTCATCACGATCAAGTCGCAGATTATTTTCAAAAGTATGCAGAAAAATTTAATTTACCTATCCATACCGGTGTTTCTGTTAATAAGGCTTACAAGTCTGAAAACTGTTTAGGTTTCACCGTGGAAACCTCTGAAGGGATCATTTACACCCAACGTATTGTATCTGCTACAGGTGCTTTCCAAAAAGCAGTCATCCCACCCGTTGCGCCTAAAGCGCCATCGTTCTATCAAATTCATTCGGATCAATATAAAAATCCGCAGCAACTGCCTGAAGGTGCGGTACTGGTGATTGGTTCCGGTTCTTCAGGTGTGCAAATTGCCGATGAAATTAACCGTTCAGGTAAAAAAGTCTATTTATCGGTAGGACAACATGAGCGTCCGCCACGTACTTATCGTAATCGTGACAATGTCTGGTGGTTAGGTGTGCTCGGGGGCTGGGACTTTATGCGTAGCGACAATGGTCCACTCAAAGGCTTGGCGGTCAGCGGTGCGCATGGCGGGATTAATATTGATTTCCGTGCCTTGGAAAAACAAGGCATTACCTTAGTCGGCATGACTGAATCTTTTGCAGATAACAAAATTAAATTCAAAGCCGACTTAAAGAAAAATCTGGAAGATGGTGATGCTGTGCTCATGGCGTTCTATGATGAAGCCGATGCCTATATTGCTAAAAATGGTTTGGATCTGCCGAAGGAACCTCAAGCACGTCATCAATTGCCCAACCCTGAATGCGTACTGAATCCAATCTTAGAACTGGATATGACTGAAGCCAATATTACTTCTGTGATTTGGGCTTCGGGTTTTAGTTACGATTTTGACTGGCTACAGGTCAATGCTTTTGATGAGTTTAATAAACCCAAACACAAACAAGGTATTTCACCTGAACGTGGCGTGTATTTCTTGGGTTTGCCGTATTTAACCGGTCGTGGCTCAAGTTTCATCTGGGGTGTTTGGCACGATGCAAAACACATTGCCGAACATATCGATATTCAACGTAAATACCATGAGTATCAAACCGAAAAAAACTTACTTAAAAACTCTGCCTAAATGTAAATAAGCTCTGACCCATCAGCCGCTCCATAGATCGGTTGATAGGTCTTTTTATTGACTTCGAACTATTTCAACCAACAAATTAGGGAACGTGATGAATACCATTTTAAAATCTAAAATCACCGACAAATGCGCATGGGTAGGCAAAGATATCGCAACCCAAAGCGATTGGATCTATCAGCTTTCACCTCATATGCTAAACGTATTAGATCAGGGTTTAAAAAGCTTAGAACAGCAAAACTTAATTGCACCAAATTTTGAAAAACATGATGTGCTTATTGACGATGCCGAGTTTCTAGCTCAAATCGAATATATCTCCAATGAACTTGAAAATGGCTATGGCTTTATCGTGATTCGCGGTTTGGATGCAGAAAAATACACGGAAAGCCAACTGGCCAATATCTATTATTTGATGGGTTTACACATCGGCAATGCTGTGACGCAAAATGCCCGTGGTGACCTCATTGGTTATGTGGAAAATATTGGCGATAAAACCCAGAAAATGACCCGTGTTTATGAAACCAATGACTATCTTCCCTATCATTCAGATTTAAGTGATGTGGTCGGTTTACTTTCCATTCGTAAGGCTAAACAAGGTGGCTTAAGTAGTATTGTGAGTTTTTCCAGTGTCTATAACCGGATTCTTGAACAATACCCAGAATACTTAGGCTATTACTATCATCCTTCGTGGTACGACCATTTGGGTGAAGTGAATCCTTCACTAACTCCAATTTTCAGTTATTTTGATGGCAAATTGGCCTGTCGTTATTTGCGTTATTACATTGAATTAGGCCATGACCGCAAAAATGTTCCGCTATCACAAGTGCAAATGGATGCTTTAAATATCTTTGATGAAATTAGTCATGCGCCAGATTTAAGACTGGATATGATGCTTGAACCTGGTGATATTCAATTCTGCAATAACTACTGTGTGATGCACTCTCGTTCGTCTTTTGAAGATTATGATGAAGTCGAAAAACGTCGTAAATTATTGCGTTTATGGCTACAAATGCCAAATGCACGTCAACTGGCCAAAGACTTCCCGGGTCGTAATGGTATCCCCAAAGGTTTAGGGCAAGCTACTTAAATCTCAGGATTTAAAAAGAGGCAACGTAGCCACTGCTGTCCCATAGTTTGCTTTAAATAAAAAAACCTGAGTCCTAACAGTTAAAATATGAGTGCAAACAAACACTTTAACGACCAGGATTCAGGTTTTGTCAC
>NZ_JBIQOC010000137.1:0-821 GCF_044130295.1 Acinetobacter uliginosus
ATGATTTCACCTTGAAAGTGCCGACCGTGGAAGGGATTCATCTGCTGTATCTCGAAATAAATAAGATATTTAGCTTATCATGTCAGCCTATTTGCAACAGTGCCATAAAAAATGGGTAACTGTCAGATCAGGTTTGAGATACAGCTAAGTAAATGACCTTTTTCACTGAATTATTAGAAGAGAAGATCTTTCTCTTTTTAGCTGAATGGCGGATTACGCTATTCAACGATTCAATCGCATTCCTCGTATAAATTACATGACCTATTTCAGCTGGATTGCTAAAGATCGTTCGTATATTTTCCCAATTTTCCTGTCAAGATTCGCCAATTTTTGGATATTGTTGATTCCATTGATCACACAAGATATCTAGGGACTTTAATGCATTGTCCTCTGTGCTTGTCTGATAGATTGCTTTTAGACCAGATGTAAAAGAGGTCTCAAATTCTTTCTGATAATAGATTAACTAATGCTTTTAATTCATCTCGTAATTGATTTAAGTTAGCAAACTCAATGTTCTTGGTAAGCTCTTTAGGAATCTTTTCTGCTTCAGCAGATAAGTCTCGCCCTTTATCTTTTAATGAAATAAGAACTCGTCTTTCATCATTAGGATCACGTGATCGATTAATTAGACCAGATGTCTCCATTCTTTTTAATAGTGGGGTTAATGTTCCACTATCAAGATGTAAAATTTGTCCAAGATCACCCACACTTACACAGTCTTTTTCCCACAAAACCAACATTACTAAATATTGAGGATAAGTAAGTCCGAGAGGTGTAAGAAAAGGGCGATAAGCTTTTACGATTAAATTAGATGCAGCATA
>NZ_JBIQOC010000138.1:0-5172 GCF_044130295.1 Acinetobacter uliginosus
ACTTTTTATTTGGTATAGACAGTGGTAGACACCTGTATATTACCTCGAATAGCATTTGAATAAGGACATACTTGATGTGTTTGTTCCACTATTTTCTCTGCGTCAGCTTGTGAAATACCTGAAATCGTGACATCTAAGTGTACTGTCAAGGCAAATCCACCATTGCCATTAGCAACCATTCCAACAGTGCTCAGGACTTCTACATCGTTATCACGGATTTTATATTCTTTATTGCTACGAGTTACATGGATCACTGCATTTCCAAAGCATGCAGCATAGCCAGCTGCAAATAATTGCTCAGGATTCGTTGCATCACCTTTACCACCTAATTCTTTTGGTAAAGCCAATTTCAACTCTAGAATACCATCTTCGCTACGAATAGTTCCCGAACGCCCACCAACTGCTTTAACTTGAGTTGAATAGAGATTACTCATGTGTGTTACCTTAACTTAATTTAATTTAATTTAATTTAATTTGTACAAAATATAATTGTACACAATTTAAATTAGATCAAATATTTGTTCACTATTTCTTTCTATTAATTGGACTATCTTCTATATAGATATTAGGATAAAGATTCCGAATCCTTATCTATCTTTAAAATAGAAAACGCCCAATGAAACTCATTAGGCGTTTACTTAAAATAAGTGTCAGCTTATTTTAAGGCTAGAAAATCATCATCTTTTTTCTCAATCTCCTTGAGAAAAAATCAATCTTGCTATTTTAGCTTTTCACACCATCTTGTTCAATTTGTACTGCGGCTTGCCAGCTAGGTAGTTGGCTTAAACCTGCTACATAACGTTGGATATGGGGATAATTTCCACCTTGTCCCATATGATAAACTAAAGCATGTAGCCCAAAGCCCATCATAAAGTCAGCACCGGTTAAACGGTCTGCCACTAGAAATTCTTTATCTTTTAAATATTCATTTAAATGGCCAAATACTTTATCGAACTCAACTTGAGTATAATTTTCTAGAAATACCAACTTCGTGCCCTGCTTGGTTTCTATCGCATTAAACGTTTTTAATAAAAATGGCAGCATGGCAGAGCTTTCTGAGAAATGAATCCACTGTAGATAATCGACATAGGTAGGTTCATCCATATCTGGTCCTAAATGCGGCGCAAGTTTCTGAATTAATAACTCAACGATTGCGCCTGACTCTGCAATAACTTTGCCATCCCATTCCAATACTGGAGATTTCCCTAACGGATGGATGATTTTTAAAGATTCAGGTGCCAAATGCGTGCTTGAGTCACGATAATAGCGTTTCAACTCATAAGGCTGCTTGATTTCTTCAAGTAACCACAAAATGCGAAAAGAACGTGATTGATCTAAATGATGTAGTGTAATCATGATAATTCCTATTTTTTTAAATTTTTACAACCACTTTGCCAAAGTTTTCGCCTTTTAACATACCATTGAAAGCATTGATCGTGTTATCTAAACCTTGCACCATATGCTCTTTATATTTGATTTTTCCGTCTTTCAACCATTCGGACATTTGCTGATTGAATTCTGGATACTGACTGCCATAATCATCAAAAATAATAAAGCCTTGCATGCGAATACGCTTTCTTAAAAGGGTGGAAATAAAGCCCGGTAAACGGTCTGGCCCTTGTGCTTGCTCGGTAGCGTTATACTGGGAAACCACACCACACACCGGTACACGTGCCGTAGAGTTAAGCAATGGCCATACCGCATCAAACACTTTACCCCCTACATTCTCATAATAAATATCAATACCGTTGGGAACTGCTTGTTGTAATTGTTCTGCAAAATTTTCATCATGATGATTGATACAAGCATCGAAGCCGAGTTCTTCTACTGCATAACGACATTTTTCAGGCCCACCTGCGACGCCAACCACGCGACAACCTTTAATTTTGCCAATCTGTCCAACCGTAGCACCAACAGGTCCCGTTGCAGCTGCAACGACTAAAGTTTCACCGGCTTTAGGCTGACCAATGTCCAACAGCCCCATATAAGCAGTAAATCCTGGCATTCCCAAAATACCCAATGCCCAAGATGGATGTTCAGGTTGCATACCTAAGCTTTGACATGCAGTCCCATTAGAAATTGCGTAGCCCTGCCAGCCATTTCCGGAAAGAACCCACTCGCCTTCTTTGAATTTTGGGTTTTTAGAGGCCACCACTTGACTGACTGTTCCACCGACCATCACTTCGCCAATTTCAACCGGTGCTGCATATGAAGGAGCATCACTCATGCGACCACGCATATAAGGGTCGAGTGACAAGTAAATGGTTTTTAACAACATTTCGCCTTGTTTAAGTTGAGAAAGCTCAACTTGCTCAATTCGAAAATCGCTGTGTTTTGGCTCACCGACTGGCCGTTTAGCTAAAACGATGCGTTGGTTATTAATTGTGCTCACCTGTATAACTCCATGTTTTATATAGAAGTATTTCTATTGATAATCAAAACTGTCGATTAAAACGTCTTTACATCCATTGTAGATGAGTTATAATGAAAAGCAATACGACTGGTCTATTTTTTACAATAGAGTACACAATTAATATGAAGCTTACCCCTATTAAGAAGTCTGAAGCTAAGCGCTTACACATTCTTAACACCAGTTCAGACCTAATTTTGCATAAAGGTTTTACCGGTGTAGGATTACAAGAAATTTTACAAAGCTGCGAGATCCCTAAAGGCTCATTTTATCATTACTTCCAATCCAAGGAGTCTTTCGGCTGTGAATTGGTACAGTATTATGTAGATAATTACCAAGTCCGTTTAAATGAAGTATGGAGTAGTGATCAATCCGCTTATCAAAAGCTGATCGGGTATTTTAAATTATGGATTGAAGATCCTGAAACGCAGTGTGGTTGGGCAGATAGCTGTTTAATTGTGAAACTTGCCGCAGAAGTTGCCGACCTATCTGAAGATATGCGCTCCATTATGTCCGCTGGTGTCGATGATGTAATCCAACGGATTGCTGGGTTAATTGTTTTGGGAAAACAAGATCAGTCTATCCAAGCAGACACTGATGCCTCTACGTTGGCACAAGTGATTTACCAAATGTGGTTGGGTGCAGCATTACTGAGTAAGTTGCAAAAAGATAAAACACCATTACATCAAGCCCTGAGAGCGACTGAGTTTCTATTAAAAAGTGCAGAGTCTTAAAAAGATTATATTCAATATCAATTAGATAAGTAAAAAGTTGTGATAGCAGCCAAATGATTACTTATTAATGTGCTGCTATTACATCAACTTAGTATCAATGAGTATAGCGCACAATGAATTCTCCTTCTAAAGCCCTCCTGACTCGTATTTTAGTCGGATATTTAGGCTTATATCCCACACTATTACTGGTACTGACTTTATTAAAGCCAATTACTCAGCATCAAAGTTTCCCGATGATGGTGTTCATTGAAGTCATAGTATTAGTGCCCGTGACGCAACTCATTTCCTTTCCACTGGCGGGTTGGCTCATTACACAGCTAAAAAATCTTAAGAATTTGTTTTAAGAAGAAATTGTGCTAGCAACAGCAATCCTAAGTCCTTATTTTGCCAACCACAAAGGTTGGCAAAATAACTCACTTAGTCAATATTAATCTGCGTAAGCTGGGTAATCAATATAGCCTTTTTCCGTCCCACCATACATACTGCTTGCATCTACTGCATTCAATGGCCAGCCATGGGCGAGACGATTGGGTAAATCTGGATTCGCAATAAATGGCCGTCCAAATGCAATTAAATCGGCCAGTCCTGCCTCTAAAATTCGAGTCCCTCTTTCTGCCGTATATCGACCTGCATAAATAATGCGACCACTGAAAGTGTCTCTGACATCTCGACGAAAATCATGAGGAAGTTCTGGTGCATTGTCCCAATCAGCTTCTGCAATCGATAAATAGGCAATCCCAACTTCTTCAAGTATCTTTATGGCCTCAATATAAGTCGCATGTGGATCTTCTTCAACCAACCCCATGTAAACACGATCTTCCTCTGTACTTTCAAATAGCGGGGCAAAACGCACTCCTAAACGATCTGCACCAACCACCTCGGCAACCGCCTGTACCACTTCACGTAAAAAACGCAAACGGTTGTTTAGTGATCCACCATATTCATCTTCACGGTGGTTACTATGTGCAGAGATAAATTGATTCACCAAATAACCATTTGCACAATGAATTTCAACCCCATCAAAACCGGCAGCCAAGGCATTGCGTGCAGCTTGAGCATAGAGTTGTACTAACTCTTTAACTTCTGCATTGCTTAAAGCACGTGGCATGGAGGGATCAGCTAAGGTCCCTGCATTGGGCCCCGTCTCAATAAAGACTTTAACATTGCTATCAGCCGCAATAGCCGAGGGTGCGACCGGTGCTGCATGATTGGGTTGCAAAGATGTATGTGAAACACGCCCAACATGCCAAAGTTGCGCAAAAATAATGCCTCCTTTGGCATGCACTGCTTCGGTCACTTTACGCCATCCAGTAATCTGTTCAGGGCTGTAAATACCAGGAGTCCAAGCATAGCCTTGACCACGTGGCTCGATTTGCGTACCTTCGGTGACCATAAATCCAGCCCCGGTACGCTGTTGATAATAGGTCGCCATCAACTCATTTGGAATATTCCCTGGCTGAGTACTGCGCGACCGCGTTAATGGTGGCAATACAATACGGTTTTGCAAAACATACGGGCCTAAGCTCAGGTTTTGAAAAAATTTGCTGGCTTTCATTTCATTGTTTCCAAGTGATCATGACCATAATTGATCTAAATTTTAAAAAAAATACCCCTCCTTCCTGCAACAGAAAAAATAAAGGGGTAAAAGGGTATTAGAGGCTAGGCTTTGGTTTTACTATCAGTAACATAAATCAGTTTATGATTAATAAATTCTTTGATACCAAGACCGATAAGTTCACGCCCATAACCAGAACGTTTGATTCCTCCAAAGGGAAGATTTGCATTGGAAAAAGCAGGTCGATTAACGAATACCATTCCACTCGAAATACGCTTAGCTACTTCAGCACCATGTTTTGTATCTTCTGTAAAGACCGACCCACCCAGACCAAAAGGCGAATCATTAGCTATATCAATTGCATCTGGTTCATCTTTAGCACGTAAAATCATTGAAACAGGACCAAAAAACTCCCAATAATACGCTGGATTTTCAGGGGTTAGATTAGTCAGGATAGTTGGTTGCACAAAAGC